>DAOWFF010000025.1 GCA_030638105.1 archaeon
CCATTTTCCTCTTCCAGTTCCTTCAGGAAGTTTTGCTGGATTTTTTATTAAACGAATATTTTTATATTTGTTTTCAAATTTTTTTAATATCTCCAGTGTTTTTTTATCACTTCCCCCATCCACAAGTAATATCTCATAATTCTTAAAAGTTTGATTTAAAATACTCCTTACACATCTTTTAATCAGATTAGGAGAATTATAAGTGCAGATAATTATGCTTAATTTCATTTTCTCAAATAACCCGATAACACTCCTATCCCATAGCTTAAATGAGTAAACAAATAAAGAAAGGGAAGAACAAAAATTCCAACAAATGTTTTATTTTTAATTGAATCCAAAATCCCAAAAATAATTGCAAGGGAGATATAAACTAAAAATGGGACGCCAAGTAAAGGGCTGATTAATAAAAGAATTGGTAAAAATAAAAAATAAATTAAAAAAAACATAGGAATTAAAAAAAGAACTTTGCTCTCTTCAGAACTTTTATTAACTTTAGGTCTAACTAATCCATATTTAAAAATTTGGAGCATATATTTTGAAAAATTATTTCTTCTCTTATGAAAAATAATCATTTCAGGATTGTAATAAATTTTCATTCCTTGTTTTTTTGCCCGATTAATTAATTCTGGATCTTCTCCAGGATAAAGGGTTTTATCAAATCCAGAAATTTTTTCAAACACATTTTTTTTAACGCAAAAATTTGCAGAAGTTAAATCAGTTTGTTCTGCCTCGTATACTTTAGAGTTTTGGAGATATCTCTTGTTTACTTTGAAAGCGCCAAAGTTAGAAGTTAGAACTATCCCAGATAATCTTGCAAAAAAATTCTCCCCTTTTTTTGGGGTTAATTGTGGTCCTCCAACAAAATCTGTATTAGGATATTCTTTGAAAAATTTTTCTATTTTTTTTAAATAATCTTTTTCTATAAATGCATCATCATCTAAAAAAACAATAAAATTTCCTTTTGCTTTTTCAATCCCTCTATTCCTATTTTCTGATGGATTTGTTCCTCTTTCCACTAAAACCTCAAATCCTTTTTTTGGATAATCTAAATTTTGAATACTCTTTAAAATTTCTGCATTTCTCCCAGGACCAACAGGAATTATTAATGAAAATTTCATTTTTAATTTCATTTAAAAATTTTCCAAATAAATTTACTTATAATTTTATCATAAAATTTGATTGTTTTTTTTAGGAGGGAATTTAAAATTCTTAGCCGAATAATTGCAAGAGCCATCATTATACCATTTTTAAGGAAATCTATTTTAGAATCTTCTCGATCACTCCACCTTGTTGAAATTTCTTTAATTTTAAATCCTCTTTTGTGGACACAATATAATAGGTCTACATCAAATGCCCATTTTGACATTTTTAATTTTGGGATTGCAAGAGCAATAGCATTTCTCTTAAATATTTTTGCACCGCATTGAGTGTCTCTGTAAGGCAATTGTAACATGCTTCTAATTAAAATATTAAAAATTCTTGAACCAACTATTCGCTTAATTGATTGTTTGGGATAAACAGTTGAACCTTTAACATATCTACTGGCAATAACCCCCCCATAATGTTTTGATTTTCTTACAATCTCTGAAAATGCTTCTGGAGATGTTGCGTTATCTGCATCTACAAATCCAATTAAATCATTGTTTCTTGTTAAAGAATCTTTAAAGCCCTCTATAATTGCGAAACCCTTCCCTCCTTGTTCAAAATTCAAGCATCTTATTTCTTTAAACTCTTTTTGTAATTTCTTAACAACAGCTTCTGTATTGTCTGTTGTCCTATTTATAACAACTAGGATTTCAAAATCAATTAATTTCTTTTTTTTCAATTCTTTAAAAAATTTTCCATACTCTCCAAGTGTTGCACTAATTCTTTTTTCTTCATTATATGCCGGGATTATTATGCTTACTTTTTTCATAAGAATCAATAAAAAATCTTGTTTAAAACTATTTATATACTTTTTATATCATTCAGTTAAACATTAATTGCATCAGGGTCTTTAATTTGTTGCTTGATTTTTAAAAATAAAAATCTAAACTCTCCATGCAATAATGCAAGTATTCCCTGTGAAAGTAAAAGTTTGGCTTTGTCTAATTTAGAATTCCAATTTAAACTTAAAAAATCCAAAGAAAAAACACGAATAATTTTCACAAGTTTGTCAGGGTTATTTCTGAAATATGAACTTCTTTGCAATCTTCTAATCAAAATCTTACTTCTAAATCTATTTTTTGCCAAAAAATAAAGACAATCATAAAATAAATTAAGTTTGTCCCTTTTCAAATCAAGAGCAGGAGTCCATCTCTGCCAGCCCTTCTCCAACTTATCCTCTAAATCAGTCTCTTTTATTAATCCTTGTTTAAGAAAATCTTCAGATATCTTAGTATTTGGAAAATAAGTAAGAGTATGAGTATGAAGTTCAAATGGTGCAGGAATTTTCAATAACCAATTCAAATTAATCTTAAGGTCTTCTTCTGTTTCCAGAGGATTATCCATGATAATATCAAGTGCAAAATGTATTCCAAATTTTTTCAAAATCTTAGCACTCTTCAAAATATCTACATTTTTCTCATCTCTTTCATAACATCCTTTTCTAATTTCCTCTGAAAAACTCTGCACTCCCATAGTTGTGTTCTTAAGACCAGCATTCTCCAAATCTCTAATAACAACTTCTCTGCACATCTTAGAATGCGTATAACAATAAAACGGGAGATTTATTTCTCTTTTATATTTAATTGAAAATTCTCTAACCCATTTTTCATCAAAAGTGAAAACATCATCCAAAAAAGAGACATAAAGAATATTTGGAAAATTTCTCTTCGCTATTTTTAATTCAGCAATAACATTGTTCACACTTCTTCTTCGAAGATATTTTCCATGGCACATTTTTCTTAAGGTACTATTGCAACAATAAGTGCAACTAAATGGACACCCTCGCGAGGTCATTAGAGAATACCTTGTCTTATATTCTCTTGTTTTCATCGGACGAATTTTACCCTCATTAAAAAAATATTTGCTTTTATCTAAAAAATCTGGAAAAGGAATCTTATCTAAATCCTCTTCTAAAAAACCAAATTTATTCTTGATTATATTTCCTTTAGATTTGTAAAAAATATTTTTAATTTTCTTTAATGGTGTTCCTTTACAAACATCCGAAAAAGCCCACTCCCCTTCTCCAATTGTAGCCACATCTGCATATTTTAAACATTTCTCTGGATTAAGTGTAGATTGTATCCCTCCAAAAACCACTAAGGGAGGATTCCCAAGTTTTTTCAATCTCATTGCAATTTCACCTGCAACTGAAAAGAGAGAACTCCTAACACTAACCCCAATAATTTCGTACTTTTTAGACTCAATAAACATGATAAGACTATTCATTTCCTCCTCACTTGGTTTAGTCATAGTATTATTAGGATTCTCGCACTTGAAAAATAACGACTCAACATCAAAACCTTTTTTCTTTAAAACAGAATGAAGCGTTCTAACTGAAAAAGAATTCAGGTCATATAGTGCCAACAATCCAATTTTTTTCATAGCCATGTATTTCTTTTTGAGTAGATGAACTTATAAATTTAATGACACTAAATCACATATTCTTTTTACGAATGATTTTTAAATGACTCTCTACTCAAATTTAAATGAAAAAGAAATCTGCAATAATAATTTTGGATGCATGTAGATACGACGAAATAGGAAGTAAATTTTGTCCAAATTTGAATAAGTTATCTAAAGAATCTGAGGTGTACACAAATGCTTATGCAAAGACAACAGAATCTTCAACAAGCATGCCAAAGTTTTTCTCTGGAAACGAAAATGAAAAATCAATTGGTTTTAAAAAAGACAAATTTCTTAGTAAATTATCCCTAAAAATTGGAGAAATTTTTCCTGTAAGAATCAGAAAAAAACTTCTTTTTATTAAACCTTTAATTGCAAATAAAAAACAAGATTTAAAACATAGTTTACTTGAAAAAATAAATCTAAATAAGTGTTGCATTTCTGCTTGCCCATATTACATTTTTGGAATGGAAAGAGGATTTAACAAAGTTCATAGAGTTTATTTAGATAAAACTTGGCAAAACCCTAAAACAATTGTGGATAAAGCGATGAATTTTTTAAAAGAAAACAAAAACAACTTTTTTCTACTCTGCCATTTTTTACAACCACATGCCCCCTACCTTGCACCATTCTCAAAAGAAAAGTTTTCTGAAAAAGATTTAAATCAGTTAAAAGAAAAAATAAAATCAGGAGGAAAATTAACTGAACAAGAAATAAAAGATTTAAAGATAGCATATAAAAATAATCTAAAGTGGGTAGACAAAGAAATTTCCTCCCTAATAAAAAAATTAAAAGATTTGGGTGCAGATATAATCATTACTTCTGATCATGGAGAACTACTCGGGGAATATAATCAAGTTGAACATCCGAGGGGATTTAAAAAATGCGAAGAACTTTGCCATGTTCCATTGATTTGGTATAAGCCGGGAAAAACACACACAAAAATAGACAACAGAATTTACTTTCATGAAATTCTAAGAAAACTCTTTATCCCAAAACAAACTAATCAACATAGCCAAGTTTCCTCAATCTTTCTTTAACTTTTTCTTCATCTTCTATACTAACTTGAGTTCCATCATTAGTAATATTTTCTTCAGTTTTTTCTTTTTCCATATTAATCCTTCTCAAAAGAGATATATAAATCTTTTTAAGAGATGGAAATCTCTTTATTCAATGGAAAAATTTTCAAGTAAACTTTTCGATTTGCATACACACACAAATTCCTCAGACGGAGAATTGACCCCAAAGGAGTTAATAGATTTGGCAATAGAAAGTAAGATTTCGGGTTTAGCGATAACAGACCACGATTCAATATCTGCATTAAAAGAAGCAGAAAAATACTCAAAGAAAAAAGGTATAGAGTTTATCCCAGGTGTAGAAATTAGATGCCATGAAAAAGAATTCAACTACCCAATTGAAATAATCGGTCTTTTTATAAATCCAGATAATTCTAAAATGAAATCATTGATTAAACAATTGCAATCAAACAGAATAATTCAAAAATTTCCTTGGAAATTTAAAACTTTAACTAATGTTTTTACCAAATTACTTTTCAAGGGTAAATCTTCTTTTGTTCCAAAAAAATGCTTTGATATGAAAAAGATAATCAGAACGATAAAAGATTCTGAGGGCATTTCAATTCTAGCACATCCAGGAAGATACATGAATGAGATGGAGAAAATAATTGATAAATTTCAAATTGAGGGGGGACAAGGAATAGAAATTAATTATCCTTATGTTAAATTGCTTAATTTTAAGCCTCAAACAGAAAAGAAGATAATAGAGGGGTTAAAGAATCTTGCTTTACAAAAAAACTTGCTTGTTTCTGGAGGAAGTGATTTTCATGGAAATAAACGAGGTATTTTCTTAGGAGAAAAGAATGTCTCTAAAGAAGATTTTGAAAAAATAAGATCACTTATACTTCAACAAACATAGAGCTCCACCGAACATAATTATGTTAGAAACTAATAAAGCAATTAGATATTCTTTTAGTCCATCATTGAAAATAGAAAGCAACACAATTTCTAAGATAACAAAACTAATTAACAAATACGATTTCTTCATCTTATCTATTGACAATCCATAATAAATTGTTGTATTTGTTAAAGACAAAAAACTTAGTGCAATAGCAGAGTAAACTAAATATTGTGCAACATCAAGATATTCTTTTCCATAAAAAAGAGAAATTAATAGTTCTGGAGCAATAAAACAAACAAAAACAGAAATGCTACAAATTCCAGCCATAAGAATTAAAGTTTTTTTAAAAAGAGGGTAAGAATTTTTTTTAGATTCATTTTTTTCACTTGTTAGAGGAAACATTACTTTGCTGATGGCTATTGTCCCAAAAAAAATCATTTTCCCGATCATTGATAATACTGAATATTTTCCAACCAACGAAGGTTCAAAAAATCGTTTGGCAAGAAGAATATCTAAACTAAACATCAACATAATGACTCCAGTAGCAAGAAGATAATTAGTGCTTTCTAAAGTAACCCCCTTAAGATGGACCTCTTTTTTCCCTTTTTTAAGGATCTCTTTATTAAAATATAGTGAAAAGAGAAGACCAGAGGAGGTTCCTATTAAAACTCCTAAAATAGCCCCAAAAATCTTCATTCCCAAAAAAACTAATGAGACCGCAAAAATTATTTTTATCATAGATTCAAACACATGACTAAGCCCTAACTCTTTGAATTTTTTTCTCCCTTGTAAAATGCCTCTGACTATGGGCACGTTTAAAGAAGAGAAAACTAAAAGATTTGTTAAAATAATCAGCCAAATATTTACTCTGAGGAAACTTCCAATTAAAAAAGAAAATAACGATAAAACAAGAAATGCCACAAAGCCCCAAAAAATTCCTTTTTCTAATCCTTTTGTTAGTAAATATTTTATTTTTGAGGCATTCTTTATTGGATTGATTTTAGAGGTATATTTTGAAAGCAAATTTTGAATTGCGTGTGATGGAAAAGAGTAAAGATATACTAAAGACATCAAAACCACAAGTGTTCCATAATCTTCTGGTCCTAACATTCTCCCCATTATAAAATGGAATAAAAAATTAAGCGCATTATAAATATTAAATAAAACAAACAAAATTATCGCTCCTTTTCCAAACTCGCTTGAAAAAACTTTTTTGAATATCATATAAACAAGATAAATCCTAAAATAATAATCAGGATTTGAAATAAATTTATTAAATAAACAACATTTTTTTCATAAGCTTTTTTTCCTTTTTTGATTTTATTTAAAAAGTAAATTGCTATGTGCTCAAGTCCGTAAAATTTTTGGTAAGGAACTTCTAAACTTCCATCTTCATTTACTTTTGCAAAACTTTCTTTTTTTAATTTGCCTCTTAATTTCAGACAGGTCTCAAGAATGTATGGGATGAAAAAGAAAACTGCAATTTTTTCTATGTTGCCTAAAATTGCGATTATTGCTATTAACGCTCCGACAGAATAAGTCAGGACATCTCCTGGGAAAACTTTTGCAGGGTATTTGTTGAAAACATAAAAAGCAAGTAGGCAGAAAACCATTATCAAAGAAATTAAACTTAACCAACTATTTCCACTGAGATATGTTGCAATTGAAAGTGCAGACAGAATTAAAATTCCCTGACTTGATTCAAGCCCATTATATCCTGCAAGAAAATTAAAAGTTGCCGACGCTCCAATAACCCCCAACGGAATTAAAACCAAAGGGTAAAATAAACCGAAATTTATTCCGACCATTGTTGATTCTCCTGCGTTAATAACAATCAAAGGTATTGAGGCGAATAAAAGAAGAATTATTCTAAATCTTGAGGAGAGCCCTCCACGCACCCACCCGAAAACATCGTCGACAAAACCAGTAATTCCTGCAATCAAGACAGTTGTCAGCAAGGCGAAAATTTCTATTGTAGTTACATCTGTTTTCAAAATAAAAGTTTTTATTGCAATGTAAGACAAAGCACCCATGACAAATGCAAAAACGACTATCAGCCCTCCAGAGCCCGCGACTTTTTTGGAAGCATCAGGTTTATTCATATCCTCCCAAATAAGTCCGATTTGTTTTGTTTTTTTAATCCAAATAGGCATGAAAAATAAAGTGAGAAAAAAACTTAACAGCAAGGGGATGATTAAAATTTTTTCGAACATTTTATAATCTCCAGCTTAAATATTTACTTGAATCTTTGTCCAGATACTTCTCTTTAATTTCTTCTTCTCCAGTATATTCAATTTCCCAAATTTTTATTGGTCCCTGAATTCCCTGATAATATGCAAATTCAGGGAGGTTCAGTCCTTGGTTTCTCAAATTTTCTAGAATTAAATTTGATTCTGTGTGCACTAATTCAAAATTTGGGAAATTATCAAAGGGGTCATCTAAAATATATTTTTGAGCTAACATTCCTCTTGTTAATCTTGGACTTAAAAACATTAAAGCTCCCATTTGATTTACCCCTTGATTTCCAACTAAAGGATAAACATATGCTACAGCATCAATTCCTGATTTAAAATCTAAAAACTCTCCATTAACTGAAGCGTATCTTAAATTTACCTTGTATTGTTTTCCAGCATAAATCATTATCGCATATGGTTGGCTCACACTTTGTTTATCTGAAGAAAACGGAACAACAACTGCTCCGATCCCTGTTTTTTGAGAAGGAAGAAAAATTTCTTTTTCATTTTCTTCAATTATTAAATCTTCGTCCAAACCAGTTCCCCCAACATATACATATGTTGTTAAATTTTTAGTTTCCTGAGTTTGTTTTTCATCTATTAAAAAATTTCCAATCCAAGAAAACCGATCATAGTTTTCATTTGAACCAATACTTGAAAAGGCCCCATATTTCCCAATATCTGAAGAGTCAATTAAATAATGAGTTGTATTGTGAGAATATAAAAAATCTAAAGCATCAGATTGATTTTCTCCTGTTAAAACTAATCTTCCCATCCAGTAATTCCAGAAACTAATAGCATTTCCCCCGTCTAAAACCGTTGCCCTTTTTCCGATTGACTGGACCCAGTAACCATAATCCCACCAATGACCAAAAACAGCGTCATCAGAAGTATTTTCTCTTACCCAGTTCATTGCTTTTTGCCATTGCTGATTATAATAAGAAGGGACAAAATTATATGCTTGGCTTTTAGTTTGTTTATAAAAACCCCAGAAACTAAATAAACTCAGTAAGACCAAAGCGACCATTATCCCTCCATAAATAATTTTTTTATTTTCTTCTTTTGAATTTTTAAAAGCATAAATTGATTCAATAATTAAGTATGCCATAAAGATTGGAGCAATGGGACCAAGCATCATAATTAGTCGCACTGCACCTCTTGCGCTAAAAAGAGTAACAAGGAATAAGGAAAACAAGAACAACAGATTATAGTCAATCCCTTCCATATTTCTATCTCCTTTTTTATAAGATTGAACATAATAGTAAATCATGTATCCTCCTAAAGAGACCACTGAAATTAAATAAAATGCTTTGCTTATGAAATTTTCTCCGTTGAATAAACTTGAACCAGAATATCTGGAAAAAACTAATCCACAAAAAAAGAAAACATATAATAAAATCAACGTCCAAGATTCTTTTTTTCCAATTTTACTTAACATTTTTTTAAACATTACCATAGAACCAATAAAAAACATCCAAAATAAAACATAAAATTTTCCGATTAATGGACCAAAATGTCCAATCCACTCTGTAAAAAAAGGTTGCCTGTTTTCAGCAACAGTAGTGTTCCATCTTCCTACAACTGGTTTAAATAAAAGCTGATTGATTGCATTAATTTTATTAAGAATCAGTGAGGGATTAAAAATTAAAATTCCTATTAAAGAAATAATCCAAGTAATAATAAGTGAAGAAATTGTTTTCGGAATTTTTAACTTTTGCAAATATATGTTTTCTGAAATCTTTGTTTTCCACAAAATAAGGTGAACATAAATTAAAACCAATAATAAAAAAGCAGGAGCAAGAGTCAGAGATGTAACTAATCCCATCAGAGAGTTTTTCCCAATGGGACTAATCAACAATATTGCAGAAGTAATCCACCAAGAAGTGTAACCGGCAATTTGATTTTTTTCAAATTTATTTAAAACAAACGCAATAAAGCTTGAAACAAAAACAACAACATAAATATATGAAAATAATCCAGAAACAAGCCCCATTCCTGCAGTAGCCATTCCTGCTAAAATTCCAAAAGAAATTGCAGATTTAAGATTTTTTTGATTCCATGTTTTTATAAAGAGAAAAAAAGCGAGGAACATAAAAAAGAAAGCGGCAGATTCTTTTTCTGGAATTCCTGCAATTGTCCTCGATAAAAATACAGGTATAACAATCATGAAGAATGTGGAAATCAGAGCAATAAGATTTGCTTTGGTTTTATTCTTAATAAAAACTTCTCTTACAAATAAGAAAAAAGAAAGAATTGTTAA
>DAOWFF010000024.1 GCA_030638105.1 archaeon
ACTCCAAAACCGAGTTGGGGTTTTCAACCCCAAATATAGCCCCACCAGTGTTCCCTTTCAGAGAAGTTCTTATGATACCAATAATTTGCGACTTCTCTAAAAGCTCGTCGAACCTTCAGGTTCGAATTCTTGATAGCAAATATAATTAACTTACTATCATAGATGATAAGTTATAAATAGCCCCACCAGGATTCGAACCTGGGTCCCAGCCTTCAAAGGGCTGAATTCTTGACCACTGAACTATGGGGCTCTGATATTTAAGAAACAAGATAATTTATAAGAGTTTTGGAACAATAAAATTGTTTTTATATTTTAAATTATAAAGAATCTTTTTTTGTTCGAAGATAATTAATTCCGCCGACAAGAATTAAGATTCCGCCGACAAAAGTTATCCACCTGTCTAAATTAGAAATAAATTCTGGGATTGTAATAAATACAAATGCTTGATTAATAAAAAATATCCCAAATACCAAATATAACAAAAACCAAATAAATGAATTTTTTCCGCTCATAGTTAAATCAATAAAACATCATATTTAAATATTTCTACAACTAAAATTCCTACAAGACAATTACTAAACTTTATAAATCAAAATTTTCTTCTCTTAATATGAAAATCCCAAAAACAACAAATAGATATTGTTCGCATTGTAAGAAAAGGACGCAACACAAAATCAAGTCAGTTTCAACTGGAGGGAAAAGAGGAACCTTGACTTGGGGTTCAAAATCACGGGCAAAGAAAAGGGGTTTGAATCGCGGGATAGGGAACAAAGGAAAATGGGGCTCAAAACCAGCAGTATCTAAGTTTAAAAGAAAATCCAAAACAACTAAAAAAACAAATATCATGTACACTTGTTCAGAATGCAAAAAATCCAAATATCAAAAAAAAGGACAAAGAACTGGTAAAATAATACAAGAATAAAAATGAAAACTCAAATAAATAAATTTTCTTCGTGTGGTATCCACAAGATTGCAAGAAAAGATGCCACCCTTCCGCACTTTGAGGAAGGAGCACGAGGAAAATCAGGGGGTTTCCTCGTATGGCAAAAATAAAAAAAAGAAAAAAGAAATTTTTTAATGTTGAAATACCTCTTATAAATAAACAGACGCATTTGCAGGCTTATGAAATTGGAGATTTGGAGGGGAGATTTATTAAGTATGACCTGACGAGAATTCTTCGGGGGCGGAGCAGAATAATTCAGTTAAAAGTAAAAGTAAAAGATGATGAAGCAATTACAATTCCAAAAAAAATTACACTGATGCCTTTTTTTCTGAAGAGAATGGTGAGAAAAGGAACTGATTATGTTGAGGATTCTTTTTCAGCAAAATGTAAAGACGCAGAAATAAAAATAAAACCATTTTTAATAACAAGGAGAAAGGTCTCAAGAGCTGTGAGAAAAGCCCTGAGGGAAAAAGCACGAGAAGAATTAATAAAATATGTGAAAGATAAAAATTCAGAAACTTTATTTGACGAGCTGATAAAAAACAGCATCCAAAAATCATTAGGTCTAAAACTCAAAAAAGTTTATCCGTTGTCTCTTTGTGAGATTAGAATCCTTGAAGTTGAAAAAGAAATAGAAACAAAGACAGAAAAAGTTGAAAAGAAAGAATAAGAAATCTTTTAAACTATTAATTCTCTTAAAATAATGTGCCTGTGTAGCTCAGTGGCTTCAGAGCATCTGCCTTGTAGGTGAAATCTTCGGATTTTATATTCCGAGTTTCTTCGGAAACCCAGAAAGCAGAGGGTCGGGGGTTCGACTCCCTCCACAGGCTTTTTAAAATGTGGCAAGATATAGTAATAACAATCGCAAATTTTATTTTTGCATATGCTTTAATCCCCCAAGTTGTAAAAGGATTTAAAGATAAAAAAGCACACATACATATTCAAACAGGATTCTTAACCACAGCAGGTATGTATGCCATGTCTTTTGCATTCTTTAGTTTAGGTTTACTATTCTCTACAATAATTGGAGTTTTCAATGCAACAATGTGGTTGCTTCTTTTTATTCAATCTTTAATTTACAAATCATAAATTTTTATTTCCTTTTTTTAACACGACTCTTTTATCCAGAAATTTTCCAATGAAAAATCCGACTAAAGTTATAATAAGAACAAGAGCAATAATAATTATTAAGGAAACTCTTTGAAACAAATGTCTTTGTCTGCCTAAAATTTCTTCTTCGTTGATTTCTGCAAGCAAACACCAGTTCATTTCTGGAAGCGGGTAATGTGCCCCAACAACTCTTTGTCCGCGATAATCCAAATATATTTCAACAGGTTCGTGTCCAAGATGTTCTATTTCTCCATCCAAAGGATTACCCAGCATATTCAAACAATTCCTTGAATTAATAGAATCAACTTTCCATTTTAATGGTGCTTCTTCAACAAATAACAGTGGGCTAATCGCATAATTTTCTTTGTTGATTAAATATGTCTCGCCTGTCTCACCAAGCCCTGTTTTATCAAACAATATTGGGAATAAAGATTTTTGAGCATCAATTCTCATGAAAACAAAACCAACAATTCTACCATCTATTTTTACTGGAGAAGCTACGATTAAAATAAGATTTTCATTTTCAGGATGGAATCTGACATCACTTATAGCAATTTTTCCATCCTTTAGTTTTGTAAATATTGGGTCTGTACTTTTGTCATCACCTAAAATAGCAGGATTGGTTCCAGCAATTATTGTTCCAAATTTGTTCGCAAGATTAATATGGATAATTTGTTCAATTGAATCAACTGTTTTTTGTAACCTTGTTTCAACATTTAATTTTTGTCCAGGATAAGTAGAATTATTTGCGTATGCCAACAATAATTTTTCAACACCTCCAATTAAAGCTAAACTTTGAACAACTTCTTTTTCCATTTTTAATTCTGTTTCAATATGATTTGCCCGTGATTGTGCAACATTTTCTAAATGATTAAAAACTTGTTGGTTCATTGCCTGATTAGATTGAACATAATAATAACTTGTTCCTCCAATACCCCCCAGCAAAGCTACAAGAAAAAACATAATCATAATAACTATTTTTATTTTCATCTCTTTTGTTATAAACGAATTTCAATATTTAAATTTACCTTTTTTTAGTGAGTTTATTTAACTGCCAGGAAATCAATCCTCCGACGACTAAAATTGCAATTATTAAAACGATTAAATAAGTTCTAATTTGTCCAATGTCTGAACTCTTGACATAAAAAGTTGCAATGGCACTTTCTTCTTCATTTATCTGAACTTCTATGTTGTAAATTCCAGGAAGTGTTTCTTCAGGAACTTTTATTGATGCCAAAAAAGACGCTTGAGTTTCAACGGCTTTTAGTTCCCTTCTGTTTGAAATTGTAATCTCGTTTTTTTTAATATAATAGTCCAACTGGATATCATGTCTTCCGAGTTTTTGGATATTTTTTAAAGAAATTTGAAATTGCAACATTTCTCCTGCCTGAACATTTTGATATTTTTCTGGAACAAAAACACTCAGTTCTAAACCTTGTAAATCTCCCGATTCAATTGCATTTCCAGTAACAGTTCCTGAAATTGATTTCCCAGTTATTTTCCAAATCGCTGTAAAACTAAGCAAAGAAATAACAACAATTCCAACTACAAGAATATTGATTGCCTTGGCCATTTTTTTAATCATCCCTCTCCCCAATATATGATTTAATTATCATGAAAATTCCAAGTAATGAGGGGAGAGTCATTAAAGTTCTGCTTAATAATCCGAGATAATGATTTTGAAAGAAAGGAAAACTTATCCTCATTATTAAACTTAAAAATGCAAAAATTCCTGCCCAAATTAATAATTTTTTATCAAAGATTTTTATAAATCTTGAAAAAAAACATGAGAATAAAAAAATTGTTAATATGCCTACAAATATTGCAAATAAAGGTGTTGGTGAATATATGAAAAATTCAGGGGTGTAAGTGCTCTCTGCTGAAAATTGTAAATTTAAAGATATGTAAACTGCCCAGCCCATTATTAATCCAGCCATCTTGATATATTGTGTTGATTTTTGTTTTGAAATTTTGTAAATTAAAAAACTAATTCCTCCTGCAATAATGCTCAGCATTACTCCCACAAAAGCAATACTTAATCCCATTGCCTTTACAATTTCAATATCCATTAAGATGTGAGTCATTTTTTATTCTCCTTTATAATAAGAAACATTCCGATAACAGAAACAAAAACAAATGTAAAAAAAACATCAACAGCAACGCCAAAAAAATTGTAAAACATAAATCCAGAACTTAAGCACAGCCCAATTCCAATAATAAAAAAAGGAATAAAAACTCGGGTTCTTTTTTTGTCAATCATATTCTGTGCAGTTATTGTCATAATAAAAAGAGAAATTATCAAATTAACTGAAATCCCAATTAAACTTGAACCCATTTGGAATAAATCAACCATTTTTAACTCCTTCTTTAAATCCTTTCATCAGAACAAAGCATCCGACAATCATTCCTGAAAAAGTAAATACATTTGTTTCAAGCCAATAATATTCTTCAAAAACATGCCCCAAAAATAAAATGCAATTTGTGATTATCCAGATCATGCTTCCAATAAAAATATACCTTGTTGCTTTTTCATTTAATTTTAAAGAGTGCACAAGAATAAAAAAACTAAAAATAATAATCCCAATATGTAAAAACAAATGCCAATTTAAATGAGTTAATCCAAAATATGAGCCAGTAAAATTAATTGCGAGCATGATGATTAAGAGAGCTACTAAAAACATCCAGATTTTCCAACCGCTTTTTTTATTTTTCATTAGAACAACCCCTTAAAAAATCTTTTTACTGAAGAGATAATTCCTGTTTCAACTGAAAAATCATCTGAAAATTCTTCAACAATTCCTGCGTATTCAACTCTCATTGCGAGTTTGTAATCCCCTTCTTTTAATGTCAAGTCATCAAATTTTGTAATAATTGATTCATCAGTGTAGACGCGGATTTCTTCAAATTTTTTATAAACTTCTTTCCCTTCTTTGTCAAAGACAGAATAAACCAACCTCGCTGGGACATATCTTTTGCCGAAATTTTGCAAAGTAACCCAGACAACTAATTTATCTGATTTGCCTAATGATAATTCTTCCAAGTCAAATGTAATGTCAAATAATTCTTCTGGAGTTTCTTCTGCAGGTTCTGGTTCTTCTTTTTCCTCTTTAGATTCTTTTTCTTTAACTTCTTCTTGTTCTACTTCAACTTCTTCGTCTTCTTCAGATTCTTTTTCTATTCCACTTTCCTCAACAGATTCAGAAGTTTCATCTGTTTCACTTGGGGTTTCTTTAGTTTCATCTGCTTCAATATTTTCTGTTTCTGCTGTTTCTTCACTATCCACACTTTCAGTAATTTTATGGCTGTCTTTTGCAGAACTTTCTAATTTGAAATCAGAGACACAATCACGGGTTTCAGTATCTTGGTATTTATTGCAATCTTCATCAATAGTTATGCAAGTCATTGATTGGTAATTATTAATGCAGTCGCCCCATTCTCCGCATTCTGTTGACTCTGAGCATTCCTGAACAGAACTTTTTTCTTTTATAGTTTCTTTTACTTGCTGTTTAGAAATCGTGCTGACTTTTTCTAAAGCAATTGAATACCATCCTGTTCCGTCATACAATTTTAATTTTTTATTTCCAGAATCAAAATAAATCATTCCTATTTCTGGGGATGATGGCTCTGAACTTGGTTGAAGAATAAATAAATCTTCAATGTTTATTGATGGAACCTTCATTTCTGCATCGGCTTTATAAAAAGGATTTCCTTCATTGTCTTCTCCATATTCAAAAGAACTTATCGCTGGAAACATAGTTAAAACGAGCAAAATTCCAACAACAAGAGTAAATAATTTTTTAATCATAAATTCCAATTAAGGTTATTGATAAATCATCAATATCTCCTCCTCGTCCTCCAGATTCATATTTAATTACTGCTAAATCTCCTTGTGAAAATGATTCATTAAAATTTGTGCTCGAACCACTTTCTTGTCCTTGAATATCCACACTTAATCCAGTTGCAGAAAAACTTGCTTTATTTGTAGTGCTTTTCATTAATGTAATTGCAGAAGTTGCTGTTCTATCGTTAGATACCGCACTCCATAATATCCCTGTTATTCTCATATTTCTATCAATTATCCAAGAAGATTCTCCAGAAGTAAGTGTAATTAAACTATCAGTTCCTAATGGTAAATATCTATTACTTAGTGATAAGCTTCCATCAACAGTTGAAACAAAACGAGTATAATGAATCTCTGCAGTTAAAATTCCTTGCGTTGAGGTAATTAAGGACTCTGGACAATCTGTCCCATCCTCTAAACAAACTGCTTGTCCAGAAACTTTAAGTTCATTTATATTTGCTTCTGCAGAAACAGTTAATTCTGAAACACCTAATTCACCAACATTTAATTCATTACCAATTAATTCACCAACATAAGTAACTCCAGTTATATTTGCATCTCCATTAACCTCTAAATTTCCTATAATCTCCAAACCCTTGCTAAAAACAAATCTATTAATTAATTCCTGAATAAATCCCCCAGAAAAAAAATTTAAGACATTGCTTATTGTCAAGTCCCCTGTTGTTGTTTCATCAACATCTTTCCTCAAATAATTAAAATGCGTTAATCTCCGACGAGGGGACTGAACACTTCCATCAATTGTAATCTCCATGAAATAATCTTTGGTAGTGTCATTGCATGCTTCAGAAATGCCGTCCAGTTCAACTTTCCACTGCCCCCAAGTTCCTGTTGTTAAATTTGTCGTTGCTGTATAAATCAAATCTCCGAAGACCTCTCCGGTGTAAATATCAAAATCAAAACTATAAGTTCCCTGCTGAAATTCTGTTCCGACATAATATTGTCCTTGGAAAACCGCGGTGTCAGAAACAGCACAAACTAAGCTCATCAAAAAAACGCCTACTAAAATTATCCCTACGAACTTCACCCTCATTTTATATTATTAGTATAAACCTATTTAAAAACTTTTTATTTTTTTCTTTTCTTTTTAAATATTTTTTTTAATTTTCTAAACATAAAGTAAAGAGCAATTAAAGAAACTAAAATAATAAGAGCGATTATCATGACAAACGGATTTGTTAAGTCCCTGAATCTCCCGCCTGCAAATGCCCCTAAAATCGGATATGGCTGACTGCATTCGTCCTCAAAATTTTCAATCAGAGAAAATACCTGAATTGGCAAAAGATTAACATTTAATTCGTCATTTATTTCAATCATTAGATTTTCTATTTCTTCTTCAGAATAATCTATATTCTTGTATTGAGTTACATGTTCTCTTAAGGAATCAGAACAAAGTTCGCAAACTAAAGTTTTGTTTAATAAAGAACTGCTTCTTCCACCTGGACAGGTTCCGCAATCTTGAGAACAATCTGAACAACTTTCTCCGTTGTTGCAAAT
>DAOWFF010000042.1 GCA_030638105.1 archaeon
CAAAAAGGAATTTACACTTCTACTGGTTCGGCGTGTGCCTCACATTCTTTAGAACCGAGTCATGTTTTAAAAGCAATCGGGCTTTCGTTGATTCAGTCAAATAGTTCATTAAGAATAAGTTTAAGCAAATACACGACAGAAGAAGAAATAAATTATTTTTTAGATAAACTTCCAAAAATCATAAAAAAACTCAGGAGGATTAGCCCGATAAAATGAAAATAACAAAGAAAACAAAAATCAGCGAGGTAATTAATGAGACTCCAGCTGCAATAGAAATTTTATTTGAAGCAGGTCTGACTTGTGTTGGTTGTCCAATGGCTCAGCAAGAAACATTAGAAGAAGGTTGTCTTGCTCATGGGATGGGTGAAAACGAAATTGAAAATTTAATTAAGAGGTTGAATAAATAAAATGCCACGTATAAAATCTCAGATTAAAAAAATAGCTAAAGAATTTGACCTGAAGTATGAAACAAAATGGTTTGCTTATTTATGGATTTCAAAAAGACAAGAAATATTATTAGAATATCTTGGAAATTGTCCAGATACAATTTATCAAAAATATGGAAAAACAGCGGAACATAGGATGAAGAATTTAGACAAATTTATTAATTCTAAAGATTTTAAAGAATGTGTAAAAAGATTTGGGGGACAAGTTTTAGAAAAAAAATCTTTTGAAAAAAATAAAAAACTATTTAAAAAAATAAAAAATAAAAAAGTAAAATCAGAATTATTTAATTTTCATAAAAAAATAAAAAATAAATTTAAGAAAGTAGACCAGATAGCGTTATTAACAAAAACAAACATTAAAAAAGAAAAATATTGGTTAAAGAAATATATTCTTCGGCATGAGTGGATTCATATTTTATTGTATAAGAATAAAGTTAATTTTCAGAAAATTAATAAAAAATACTGGACATATGATGAAGGGTTAAATGAATTTCTTGGGGCTTATTTAGACGGGAAATTGAATAAACTTGAAAAATTTAGGGATAAAGAAAATTATCCTTTTGAAAAGAAAAATTGGATATATTCCATAAAGTTTAGAGAATTGCTTAAAAATAAAAAAACTTCTAAAGAAAGAAAAGAAGTAATTTTTAATTTAATTAAAAGGTTGAATAAATAAAATGAAATACTCAGAAAAACTTATGAAGCATTTTAAGAATCCGCGACATGTTAAGAAAATTAGAAATCCTGATGGCGTGGGGGAGATTGGGAATATTGCGTGCGGGGATATTATGCATCTGGAAATAAAAGTTGAAGCAAATAAAATTAAAGATATTGGGTTTCAGACATTTGGATGTGCTGCTGCGATTGCGAGTTCTGATGTTGTCTGTGAGTTGGCAAAAGGAAAGACACTGGAACAAGCAGAAAAAATAACCAAAAATGACATTGTGAAAAAACTTGGCGGGATGCCTCAAATAAAAATTCATTGTTCTGTTTTAGGAATAGACGCATTGAAAAAGGCGATTGAGAATTATCGGGGGAAGAAAAAATAGGAAAGAGGAGTATAATAATTCTTAAAAAGTTAAAAAAAGATTTAAAGAAATGAGAATGAAAAAGAGTTCTAGAAAAAAGCCTGCTGTAGATATTGAAGACAAGAGTAAAAATAGCAACTTTTTTTTAATTTCTACTTCTTTTTTCTTAGGCATTGCTATTTCAATCTTATTTTTTTCCATAATAATTACTGGAGAAATTAAAATCTCATTACAAGATTTTATTTCTCTAATTTTTACTGTTTCCTTAGGAACTGCGTCTATAGTCCTTGCTTTAATGGCGATAAGAATTAGTAAAGACTCTGAAGAAATTCTCATAAAAAGAGGTAATGAAAATGTAGAACTTCAGATGGATTTGTTTATTAAGACTGAAGAGGCGTTAAAAGAAATTCGTTCATCTACAGCAATTATGGAAAGAAGGCAAGAAGATTTAATAAGTAAAACAGAAGGTATTGCCCGCGATGTAATTCAAAAAATTCCTGATAAAAAAACTCGTGAAGATACTGAAAAACAACTTAAGAGATCTTTTAGAAAATTACATTCAGAGAGGGAAGAAGAAATCTCAGAATTTGATAGGGAAGGCTGGGACAAATTTAATAAAGATATTTTTGATTCAATTAAAAAATTTCCATCAATCAAGATAATTTCCCATACAGAAGGGACCCTAACTAGCTCAACATCAGAGGAGTTTTGGGATACAATTTTTAAATTTAAAAATAAAAAGTGTGCCTTAGATGTTCATACCTCCAAACAATTTGATATTTCAAATGGAAGTTATTCTGAATTTGTTCATGATAAAGGGGAAAGAGAAGACTATCTCAGAAAAATTTTATGGAGGGCTAATGAAGATAATCTTGATCTTGTTTTTATTGTTTGTGAAAAAAATGTGTGGGAAGAAGAAGGTCTTTCTAAAATAAAAAAATATTTTGAAGAATTTAGTAAAAGTAGGAAGAAACCCAGAATATTCACTCTTTTTGGAGATCCTGAAACATTAACAAAAAAAATTGAGAAAGAAGTGAATAAAAAATAATCCTCCAACCCTCAACTTCTTCAACATCAGAAAAACTTAAATATTAAATTTCCTTATAACAAATATGACAGAAGAAGAAAAACTAAAAAATAAATCTGAGGTTTATGCAAAAAGTGTTGGACTTAAAGTTAATGCCGACGAGAAAGAGCTTGATTTTGTTTTAAAAGGTCTTTTGAAAAATAAAGAAAAACATGGAGAAATTTATTGCCCATGCAGAATTGTAACTGGGGATAAAGAAAAAGATAAAGAAATAATTTGCCCGTGCGTTTTTCACAGAGGAGAAATTGAACTGCAAGAACATTGCCTTTGTAATTTATTTGTAAACTAATTTGTGCGTGCGTTTTTACAGATTATTGAATTTAGAAAAACATTAAAACTCTTTTCTTATCTTTTTATTATGATTGAAAAAAAATTCAAGCAAACAATTAGTAAATATAAACTATGTTCTAAAAATGAGAAAATTCTCGTGGCTTTGTCTGGGGGAAAGGACTCTGCTGTTACTGCATATTTACTGAAAAAATTTGGATACAATATTGAAGGAATTTATGTTGATTTGAAAGTTGGAGTGTATAGTAAAAAATGTTTGAATTCTGTTGAAAAACTTTGTGAAAAATTTAACATAAAACTTCATGTTTATGATATGAAAAAAGAGCAGGGAAAAACCATGAAAGAAATTTGGAAAAAAACAAAAAAGATGAGGTTAAATAATTGTGCGATTTGCGGGGTTATGAAAAAATGGATTTTAAATAAAGAAGCGAGAAAATTAAAAGTTGATAAAATTGCAACAGGGCATAATTTGGATGATGAAGCCCAGACATTTTTGATGAATATTTTCAAGGGCAGTCCAGAACTTAGCGGAAATTCAGGAGCGATTACACAAAACATTCCGAATAAAAAATTTATTCCGAGGATAAAACCTTTATTTTATGTTGCTGAAGAGGATGTGAGAAAATATGCAAGGCAAAAAAAATTACCTTTTGTTGAAGGGAAATGCCCAAATGCACAGGAATCTTATAGGATTCAAATCAGGAAATTTTTAAACACTTTAAGTAAAAAAGAGAAATCAAACATTATAAAAAATTTTGAAAAACTTTTTCCGTTAATTAGAAAGAACAAGA
>DAOWFF010000063.1 GCA_030638105.1 archaeon
AAAGAAGTTTATCTGATAATGACAAATTCAGAATTAATGATTGTAGAAAAATTAAAACCACTTTATGAAACTGGTGTTGCGAGTTTTGGTGAAAGTTTTGGCTACATGAAAATTGAAGTTACTCGTGTGAGAGAGTCATGGATTAGAGGGGACTATGCATCTTTAGTTATTTCTAAAGGCGAGGAGCCAAAATGTGATGAGGGTTATATTTTAATGAAAGAAGGTTGTGTGAGATTTTGTGAAGATACTTGCACGATTAAAGAAGGCGAAAAAGTAGTGGTAGTTGTTAAAGACAAAAAGTATAATGTAAAGTTAGAATATATTGACTTTGATAAAGTTACTGTGTCTGTAGATGGAAGTTTAGCAACAATTCCAAATTATCTTTATTCTAGAGCAGGAGGTTTAGATGTTCATGTGAAAAAGATTATTTTTCAAGAGTTTGTTGGTGGAGAACAATATGCAGTGCTTTATTTTGAAGAAATAACTGGAGGATTACTTCCAGAACCAACTCCTACGCCAGAAACAAAAATGGAAGCTTATTTATTAAGAGTTAATTCTTGGGATGAAGAATCTTCTGGAAAATATGCTATAGATGTTGAGGAATATGAAACTAATGGTTGGGCACCTCGTGCATCAAATAAATATGATGGAGATAGTATTTCTGTGGGTAATGCTGAACTTAAAATAAAAGATTTGTCTAGACATGGATTTGATTATTCAACAACATTACAAGGTGTGGGAAAAACAATTCTTGTTAAAGTTCCAGAAGAAATAACAATTAACAAAAATGCTAGTGTTGATGAATTGTTTATAGCTTTTTATCTTCCATAGAAACCAATTTCTTTTTTAATTTATTTTTTTCTATTTCTTTTCTTTTCTTTTTTCCAACGAAAGTTTTAAATACTAAGTAAGACAATCTTACATCATGGAACTAACTAAATTAAGCACAAAAGGACAGATTGTAATTCCAGAAACATTAAGAAATGGGATGGAAGTTGGAACTAATTTTATTGTAACAAAACAAAATGATTTAATTATTCTAAAAAAAATTGAGGGACTTACAGAACAAGAAAAACAAGAGATGAAAGAACTGGGCTTAATATGGAAAGATATTGACAAGGGAAATTGCGAAAGTTACACTGAAAAAGAATTTTTTGATAATTTTTCAAAATGGTAAGAATAACTCCGAGCAAGAAATTTATTAAGGATGTTAAAAAACTAAATAGTTTTGAAAAAGAAAAACTTGAAAAACAAATCAGAAAAATAATACAGAATGTTAATGTCGGGAAACCATTAAAATATAAGAGAGGCGAGAAATCACTTTATGTTAAACCATTTAGATTAATTTATGCTGTTAGAGGAAACCAAATAATCCTATTAAAATTTGGGCACAGAAAAAGCGTGTATCAATAATTTTCCACTGGAAATTTTAAATTTTTCATCCCTTCAAAAACTCCCCAACTTTTTTCCTCGCTTCCTTTTTCTTCTTCTGATGCTCCCTCAAAAAATCATTCATTTTTCCTATAAGATATTTTTTTAACTCGCCTGTCAACATCTCGCCACTTTTATATTTTTTTTCAATATCTTTTAATTTCTCGTCGTCTGGTTCAAAAAACATTTTTAAATATTGAAAACTAACATCAATATCTGGGTTGCCTCCTTTTTTCCTGTGCTCTTCAATTGTCGCCTGCCCTCCTGAAAACGCGTATTTGTTAATTTTCTTTTTAACTTGCTCTGGAGAATCTGTAAGTGCAATATAAGAATTTGGTTCTGACGAAGACATTTTATCCCCTCTTAAACCAAGAGCAAACAAATGATATGTAGAACTAAGCTGGATAAATTTCGGTTTTTTAATTCTTTTAGAAATATCTCTTGCTAATCTTAAGTGCGGGTCTTGGTCAATTCCCACAGGAACAATAACAGGAACCAGACCCTCAAATTCTGGCAACTGCGGATGCAACATATCTGATGCCTGCAACAGCGACGCCAACATTTTCCCAGGACTAACCTCTCCATAAACTCCCTTAAACTCTGCAAAACTCGTGTGCTTTGCCAAAATATTCTGTAACCGATAATAAGCATTTGATTTTTTCGCGTCCTTGCTTCTATCTGACTGAAAATAAATCTCACACGGCTTTAACCCAAGAGCAATATAATTTTCAATATATTCTTCCATAGCAATTTTCCTGCTCTCTTCCAAACTCTGCCCCCGAGCATTATATGCCTCTAAATCTGCAACAGCAATATAAACTTTCGCCCCAAGTTTCTGATAAAAAATCATTTGCTGGGCAAGTATCATATGCCCAATATGAAATTTTCCTGTCGGCATCAGCCCAGTCATCATAACAAACGGCTTTTTATTTTTAATCGCTTCAAGAATTCTCTGAATATCCCGGTGTGCAAAAATTATTTTTCTCCTGAACAAAACATTTTCATTAAAAACATTTGGAAGTTCTTTTAATTCAGAAAGCCCGAACTTTTTTATCAACCGATCATAATTAATCTTACCCTCAACTTCCCAAGGCGTGATTTTACTCTTTTTTTCCATAATTAATTTAAGTTAAAGTGGTTTTTAAATCTTAAGCCAAAACACAGAAGAATTTTTAAATGCCATTTAACTAAAAACACAATGAGGAAAATAATAATTTTAATGGTGTTTGCAATCCTGTTTACTTCTTTTGCATCTGCAGAAATAATAATTACCAATCAACCAGAACAATTATACAATCTTGAAGATGTTATAGACCTTCCATTAAAAATTGTCGCGTCAACAAATATCATAAGTTCGTTCAAAATGCAGTTAATATGCAATGGAGTTGAGACAGAAGTTCTAACAAAAGATGTTATCTTAAATGCAGGGGAAGAAGAATTAATCACTGCAAAAATAATACTCACACAGGAAAGGACTCAAAGAGCAACTGGCACCTGCAAAATAAAATCAATTTTAGGGGAAAACTATGTTCTAACAAACGATTTCACAATTTCAAATTTGATAAATTTAGAACTAAAAGAAAGACAGGTAGAATTTGCTCCAGAAGAATCAATTACTATTGAGGGCGACGCAAAAAAAGAAAACACAAAACCAGCAGAAGGATTTGTTGATGTGAAAATCACAGGACAGGATTTAACAGAACCAATTGAAATTTTAAACACAGTAAATTTAGGATATTTTTTTATAAATTTTTCATTGCCCCCCGAAACAAAAGCAGGAGAATATTTAGTAACTTTAAATGTTTATGAAAAAAACTCAGAGGGAGAAATCACAAATAACGGAGTCACTGATTTTAATATTTTAATAAGCCAAATTCCAACAAGTTTAGAAATTGTCTTTGACCCGATTGAAATATCTTCTGGAGAAAATCCTGGAGTTGAACCAGGAACAGACCTTAAAGTTAAAGCAGTTCTCCACGACCAGACAGGAGAAAAAATAGAATCAATTTCAATTATTACAATAAAAGACAAAGACAATGCAATCCTTCAACAAATTGAAAAACCAACTGACGAGTTTTTAGAATTTCCAATCCCATACAATCAGTTGCCCGAAGAATGGAGCGTCTTCGCTGTTTCAAATAAATTAACAAGAGAGATGAACTTTGAGATAAAAGAAAAAGAAGATGTAAAAATTGAATTAATAAATAAAACAATTACAATATCTAATACAGGAAATGTTTTCTATAACAAATCTGTCTTAGTAAAAATAGGAAATAATTCTGTAAACATAGATGTGAATTTAGAAATAGATGAAAGCCAAAAATATTCGCTAAGTGCTCCTGATGGAGAATATCAGGTAGAAATAATAACTGATGGAGGAGGAAAATTTACTGGCATGGCTACACTTACAGGGAAGGCAGTTGATGTGAAGAAGGTCTCCAAAGGGGTCTTAACTTTAGCCAAACATCCGTTTGCGTGGATTTTCATGATAATTATTTTGGGATTTGTTGCATTCACAATTTTCAGAAAGGGATACAAGAGAAGTTTTTTTGGATATATTTCTTCTAAAAAAAAGCAAAAAAATAAAGAAACTCCTTTAAAAAAAAACTCTCTGATTAATGCTAAAAATAAATCAGAAATTTCTTTGTCCATTAAAGGGGACAAACAAAATGTGAGTGCTGTTTGTCTTAAAATAAAAAATCTTAAAGAAATTGAATCAAAAAAATCAAACGCAGAGGAAACATTACAAAAAATTGTTGATTTTGCCGAGGAGAACAAGAGTTTTGTATACGAAAATCAGGAAAATTTATTTTTTATGTTCGCCCCGATAAAAACAAGAACATTCAGCAATGAAAAAACTGCGATTAAAGTTTCACAAAAAATTAAAGAAATTTTGACAGAACACAATAAATTATCCAAGCAAAAAATAGAATTTGGAATTTCTCTAAATTACGGAACAATAATTGCAAAACAAGACAAAGATATTTTAAAGTTCATGAGCTTGGGAACACTGGTAACTCTAGCAAAAAAAATCGCATCTATTTCTATTAAAGAAATTTTGTTAAGCGAAAAAATAAATGACAAACTTAAATCATCTGTAAAATCTGAGAAACAAAAAAAACAGGGAACTTTTTTTTACACAATAAAAGAAATAAAAGACACAGAAGGAAACAGTAAATTCATAAGAAATTTTTTAAACAGAATTGAAGGTAAGAAATAATTAAGCACGCAATTTAAGACAACTATTAACAATTGCTCTCTTAACTTCAGGG
>DAOWFF010000001.1 GCA_030638105.1 archaeon
AAAATACAAATAGAAAAAGCATTTATTCTGAAATCAATTAAACATTTAAAAAATAAAAATTCAAGCATTGCTTTTGTTTTGCCAATCTCTTTTTTTATTGCGAATAAAAATAAAGAAACAAAAAAGATTATATTAAATACATTTTCAACAGTAATTATTTATCAAAATGACAAAAACTGGTTTGAAGAACCAATACCTTGCTGTTTTGCTATCTTCGCAAATCTTGAGGAGTATAAGGATAAAATTTTATTGCTCTATGAAGACGGGAAAAATGTTGAAGAAATTATTAATAAAGAAAAACTACTAAAAGAAGAACTTATCCCAAAATCTTTTTTGTATAAAAAAAAGAATGGAAATGGGAACGGAAATTTTTCCTTGTCACAATATCTTTCTGAAAAAAGAACGAAATGTGAAAAGGACTACAAAAATAATAATGTATCTGGGGCAAATATTTTGGAAAAAACAAAAATTCCAGAAAATAGAAACATTAAAAATTATGCTTTGGCAGTTGTTCGTGTAGGAAATTCAAGTATAGGAAAAACAGGATTAATTAACATTAAAAAGGATATTTTAAATGACATGTTTTATGTCTTTTCGTTTAAAGAAAAATACAACTCGAATAAAGAGTTAAAGGAAAAGATAGTTGTAGAAATAAACAAAAATCAAGAACACTTTAGAAATTTATCTGTTCGTATTGGGAGCAAATCCATGAAGAAGAAAGATTTATTAGATTTTAGAGTTAATATTCAAGAACTTTAATTAAATCATTCCTATGATTATTTGAAGCATGAGCAAGGGTTAAAATTATCTCTTTAAGTTCTTCTTCACTTAAATTTAATTCCCCAAAACAACCACTTCCCAAAAGTTCATTTTCTTTAATATTTCCTTCCTTATTTTTTATTTTTAATGATTTAAAATCAAAAGGAACTAAAACATACATATGGGGATGAGATGTTACACCATAATCTCCTAACTTGAACGTTAATCTTACTTTTAATTTTGAAGATAAAACTTTTTCAAATGAATTGAAAACATCCACATATCGGTATATTTTAAACCCTTCAAATTCTGCTATCTCCTTTTCACTTGAGGATGTTGTTCTTCTTGAATATTCAGAATCTTCTGCAAATTTAATTATCTTCTGCAAAAATTTTATTAAATTTCCAATATTTTTCTTTTGAAAAAGTTTAGATAATAATTTTATTTCATTATTAGTTATCATCCATTCAACATAATATTCCTTATCTCTTATCGTTTTAGTAGGACTTGAAAAATGATTTCCGTTCTTATCTGCAATCCTTATTCCACCTTGAGAATAATGCAATGGCAAAATTATGATATTTCCATTTAATTTGGCTTTGGCTTTACTCATATAATTTCAAAGAAAAGTATGTTTTAAAACTTATCTACAAACCAACCATCTCAAACCCCGCTAAAACCAAAATATTTAAAAACCAATTATCGCATAAATATTAGTAGAGAAATATTATTGAATTATTTCACATCACAATCACATTTGCATGTTTGTAATTTCAGTAGACATTAATAAATATTTTTCTAACTTGCAGTTTATATAAATAAACAGAAATCAATAGATTTCACCAATTAAATAAATAAAATAAAATGGCAAAAATAAGTCCTGTATCAATAAAATACATGATATATGCAAATTTTGAGGCAGAAGGTGCTTTGGAAAAACCTGATGTAATCGGAGCTTTGTTCGGGCAGACAGAGGGTTTGCTTGGAGCGGATTTGGAAATGCGGGAATTGCAGAAAGAAGGAAAACTCGGCAGAATTGAAGTTGAATTAGAAAGGAATCAAAAAAGAACTACTGGAGTTATAAAAATTCCCACAGCATTAGACCAGTCAGAAACAACATTGATTGCAGCAGCAGTAGAAACAATAGAAAAAATCGGACCTTGCGATGCTCAGATTGAGGTTGAAAAAATTGAGGATGTTCGCGGAAACAAAAGAGATTACATTGTTGAAAGAGCGAAAAAATTAATGATGGAAATTGAGGGCTCTACAGATTCAAGAGAAATTTCTAATGAAATAAAGGACTCTGCAAAAATGGCTGATGTTCAAAAATACGG
Organism: archaeon; assembly: GCA_030638105.1. Lineage (GTDB taxonomy): Archaea > Nanobdellota > Nanobdellia > Pacearchaeales > GW2011-AR1 > DAOWFF01. The sequence continues at coordinate 2,094 of DAOWFF010000001.1, forward strand.
GGAAGACAAACTTCCGTGCGGGAACATTTCAGGAAAAGAAGTGATTGTGGTTGAAGGACGAGCAGATGTTCTAAATTTAATGAAAAATAATGTGCAGAATGTTATCGCTATGAACGGAACAAAACTTCCGGACTCAATTAAAAAACTGAGCCAAGAAAAAGAAATTACTTTGTTTGTTGACGGAGACAGGGGCGGGAAATTAATCGTCCAGAATGTTGTTGACAACGCCAATGTAAAATACATCACAACTGCTCCAGACGGAAAAGAAGTCGAGGAATTAACTGGCAAAGAAATTTTTATGAACCTGAGGAAAAAAGTTTCTGTTGAAGAATATTTTAGAAGGAACAAATCTAATTATAGAAATTTTGAAAAGCCAAGAGAGATAGTTAAAGAAATTGAATTAAGTGAAGACGACAAAGCCAAGCTTAAAAAACTTTCAGATGAAAATCAGGGAACTGGGAAGGCGATTATTTTGAATGAATCGTTAGAAGAAATAAAAAAGGTCTCAGTCAAAGGTCTTGGGGGAAGTTTGAGAAGAATCAAGGAAAAGCCGAAAGTGATTATAATTGACGGAACAGTAACCAGCTCAATAATTAAGGCCTCAGAAGAAGTCATGTGTCAAGCAATTGTTGCGAAAAATTTTGCGACAACAGAAACAAAAATTAAATTATTAAGTTTGTAAAAACCCGAGGCAAAAAGGTTTTGGGTTTTTTATTTTTTCCTTCTAAACATTTGTTAATTGGATAGTAGTTACAGAATAGAAAAGTTTATAAAGATTGAATTTTATTTTATATTTATGAAAAATCTTGCAGGCGTAAAGGAAGCAGACGAACATATTCAAGAAGAATTATATTTAGCTAGAATTGAACTTGTTCAAGAAGAACAAAACAAAGGTGAAGTTCCATATTCTATTACTGGAAAACTCGGTGATTGGAAATTTAATCGTGCTTGGAATTATTGGATGGCATTTTCATCAGAAGGAAAGGGACTATTATTAAATGTTGCAACAGAATTGCATGAAAGACAATATCCAATTATTGGTGAAAAACAACCAAAAAATTATGGCAAAGTAATTCGTGTTACAGGACATTGTGGTTGTCCACATCCAAGAGAATGGGCTTTCCCAACAAGGGAAGTTTTAAGAAAAGAATCTAAAAGAATTGGACAAGATTTAATGCGAACTTGTTATGGAGATCTTACTAAACTTTGTAATTCTGGCGAGGTTCAAGGAGATAGATTTGTAGATTCTTACCATATTGATAATCAAATTGGGTTAAACGAATTTGCTAGAGTTCTCAAAGAATTATAAAATAAAAATTCTTGTCTCCTTAAAAACTCTTTTACAAAATATCAGTAACTAAATCACTAATTGTTACTTACAATTAGTTACTTGAAAATTACTATTTATTGTTGTCACCATAAAGTTTATAAGGGCAATAAATGTGAATAAATTACAGAAAACAAAGTTTTCTGCAATTAAACATAAAAAATGAAAATGAATGCAAAAAACCTTTTGGTTTCTTTTTTGGCAATTGCAAGTATTTTGCTTTTAGCAACTACTGTAAGTGCAGGTCAAATAACAACTGATTATGAGGTAACGATTGAAGGAATTATTGTTTTAAAAGAAGTTTCATCTAATGCGAGTTTTCCAAGCGATGTTAATGTTATTGCTGGTGAAACAATTACTGTAAAAGTTTATTTTACAGCAGACCATAATGATTCTGATGTTACAATGGAAGCAGAAATTGAGGGCGACAAAGTAGATGTTAGTTCTGTTACAAGTTCGTTTGATGTTATAGAAGGAAAAAGCTATAGAAAAGTATTAACTCTGAAAGTTCCTTATGAACTTAAAGATGAGCTTAGCGATAGTTTAACTTTGAATATTGAAATGGACGGTAAAGAATACAAAACAGAATTAGATGAAATTACTTTGGAAGTTCAAAGACCTTCATATAATGTTGACTTCAAGTCAATTAATGTTGCACAGACAATTGAAGCAGGGGAAACTTTCCCAGTTGATGTTGTTTTGAAAAACATTGGTTACAACGACCTGAACGATTTGTATGTTACTGCAAGTATTCCTGCATTAGAGCTTGAAAAAACAGCTTATTTCGGGGACTTGGTTTCAGACGAATGGAACTCAGATGATGACGATGATGAGACAGACACTTGGAGCGGAAGAATTTATTTGGAAGTTCCTTACAATGCTGAAGCAGGCCTTTACGCACTTGAATTAATGGTTGAAAATGATGACGCAACTATAAGTGAAGTTAAACAAGTTATCGTAGAAAACGATTTTGAAGCGAGCGTAATTGTTAGTGCTTACAAAAAAACAGTTGCTGTTGGTGAAGATGCTGATTACAATTTATTGATTGTGAACCCAACTAACAAGTTGAAAGTTTACAAAGTTATCAGTGAATCAACTGACACAATTTCTTCAAATGCTGAGCAAAGTATTGTTGCTATTCCTGCTGGTTCAAGTAAGACAGTTAAAGTAACTGCCAACGCTGACTCTGAAGGAGAATACGATTTCAATATCAATGTATTTTCTGGAGACGAACTTGTTGACACAGTTACGCTTGGTCTGAACGCACAGGGAACATCAGTAACAAATCCAATTGTTATTTTGACAATTATTCTGGCAATAGTATTTTTAGTATTGTTAGTTGTTTTGATTGTCTTAGTTACAAAGAAACCGCAAAAATCTGAAGAATTCGGGGAAAGTTATTACTAAATTTAATTTTTTATTTTTTTTATTTTTTTTACTTTCTCCTTTCTTTTTTTTATTTTAAAGACGAGGAAAAACACATAAATCCTTAAAAAGAGGGATTGATAAGAATGAGGATGGAAAACGAACAAGAAGCAGAACTTTCGTTGGAAGAAATGCTTACATTAGCTAGAAGAGTAGATAATTGGGAAAAACATCCTAGTGATGAACTTACTGGTTCATTAGAAAGATTGGATTTTAAAATAGGATATAAATTACCTGAATCTGGACTAAAAATGTATCATTATGTTAATGTAAACCGCAGAGACATAAATATTGGAAGTTGTGAATCTAAAGAAGAACAAGTGCAAAAAAGAATTAGAGAATTATATGTAAGTGCGGAAACAAAGATTAGAGAAAATAAAGAAAGAGAAAAACTTGAAGCTTTAAAATATTCTAAATCTTTATTGTGAAAAACCTTGAACTAATCATTCTTATAAATATTTTTTCTTGGTCCAATTTCTAAAACTAAAATTAATAACTTGTTTTGTTTTATATCCAAAATTGCTCTATAATTTCCTATTCTTAACATAAAATAAGGAGTTCCTTGTTTTCTTTTTACAAAATGAAACGGGCGAATTTTTATTCTATCAAGTGTTAAAAGAATTCTGTCGTGTACTAAATCAGGAAGTTTGTTTAGTTGTCTCTCAGCAACTTTTGTAAAATCCACGAAATACATTACAGACCTCTTCTTCTTTTTAACTCTTCAAGAGAGATTGTTTTTCCTTCTTTATATTCTTTTTCAGATTGAGCAATGTTCTTTTTTGTTTCTTCTGAAAATTCAAGTCTATCTTCAATTAAATCCCAGATTATATCTTCATAACTTTCTTTTACATATATTTTCATTAATTGGAGTTTCCCTAATAACTCTCTGCTTACTTGAATTGTTGTCT
>DAOWFF010000008.1 GCA_030638105.1 archaeon
AGAAGAAATCTTTTCTCCAATCTTATGAGGCAAACGAGGAACAGTCGGAGAAATTATACAATCGATGCCCCCTTGTGGGGTACACCCTTGGGTGCCTTTAAAAGCTTTAGCAAATTCTTCTCCAATTAATTTCTTTGCCTTTAAAGCCAGATGGTAGTGTCTTCCCTTATATTCTGCTTTTGAAATTTCACTTCCCCCCAAAATTCTCCTTAAGACCTCTGGACCTGCAACATCTTCAATTTTTTTCCCATAACGCCGACCATCTAATCTGCGGGTAGAAGAAAAAAACTCAACATAAACAATTGGGTAATAAGTTGCAATCGCCAAATCCAAATAAGGAATTTTAATTTTTTTTATTTCCCAGTTATACTTCTTACTTGCTTCATCAACTTTTTTTTCAACTAACTCTTTAATTTTTTTATCACTAATAGGAAAATCAAGAAGCCCAACAATAATTTTCTTTGGGATTTTTTCAATTTCTTTTAAATTTAATTTGCCCTTAGTAGAAATCTTCGTAGAAAATTTATCGGGGCCTGCTTGCAGGTTCTCGCAACCCTTGCGGTTGTACGCCGGTGGTGTTCCACTTTCTTGTGAAATTGAATCATCCTCATCTTTTCCCTGAATAGCACTTAACAACAAACCAGCATCAGAAACATTTTTTGCTATTGGACCTATCTGGTCAAAACTCATGCACATATCAATTAAACCATATCTTGAAACACTTGAATAAGTTGGTTTAATCCCAACAACACCACAATGAGAACTAGGAACTCTTATGCTCCCCCCTGTATCAGAACCCAAAGCCATGTCACAAAATCCAGCAGCAACAGCAACAGCACTCCCAGATGAAGAACCGCCTGCGATTAATTCGGGATTGACAGGATTCTTTGTAGGCCCAAACGCAGATGTCTCACCACTCCACCCACAAGCAAACTCATCCATATTTGTCATCCCAATAATTAATCCATCTTCTTCTTTTATTTTTTTTATAACACTTGCATCATAACCTGACTTGTAATTTTCCAGCGTCTTAGAAGCACAAGAAGCATTAAGCCCAAAGACATTTATATTGGATTTAACAGCAATCACTTTCCCAGATAATTTTCCTTTCTTTTTTTTAGCATCAATAATTTTAGCTTCTTGCAAAGCACTTGGATTTAATTGGAGAAACGCATTCAATTTTTTTCCTTGCTTGTCATTCTTTTGAATTTCTTGTAAATAATTTTTAAGTTTTTGTTGATTATTCATTTTAAATTTTTCTGCAATTTTTTAGATTCTCCTAATATTAAACAAAGTAATTTTTTAACAAAATCGCGGGAAAGATTTGTCTTCTCACATAAATTTTTAATTATTTCTTTTTCTCTTTTTTTATCTAAAATTAAAATTCCCCTCTTTGATTTATATTTTCCAATTTTTTTACAAACTTCAAATCGTTTTTCTAAAATTTTAATTAATTTGCTATCCAACTTATTTATTTTTTTCCGCAAATTAATAATTTCCTTTACCATGATTTTTTCTCTCCGATTATAAAGTCGTTGTTTTTAGTTGGAGCATTCTCAAACATAATTTTTCTAAAATCTTCATCCCCACATTTTCCAGTTTCTTCTATTCTTTCAAATTCATTTTTTTCAATTATTGGTTCTGCAACATTCTTATTAATTTCAGAAAGTTTTGAGGAAAAATTATCCAGAATAGATTTCGCCTGCTCTTTAATTTCCTTCTTTTCCTTTTCAGAGACCTTGTGCCATAAAAAATCCATGCTAAACTAAAGATAAGTTAGTTTAAAAAATTAATCAATATAAAAAATAAAAATAAATAAGTAATTATAAATTACTCTTCGTCTTCTTCATCTTCAGGTTCATCTTTGCATTCATTATCTTCACACATTTTGTAGCCCTCCAATTTAAATAAGATTACTAATTTGCGTTCTTTTTAAAGATACATCTAAACTAAAAAATAATAACAATCGCTTATTTACTACGGAGTGATTCTGTCCCTGTCTCTTGGAAATAAAACTGCTTCTCTAATATTTTTTTGGTTTGTTATCAATTGTGTGAGTCGTTCCAGTCCAATACTCCAACCAGCATGGGGCGGGGCTCCAAATCTAAAACTATCAATATATGCCTTAAAATTTTTTGGATTTAGTCCTTTGACTTTTAATTTTTTTGTAAGCAGGTCAGGAAGATGAATTCTTTGCCCGCCCGACGAGATTTCCATTCCTTTGTAAATTGCATCAAAACCTTCAGATAATTTTGCATCTTCTTTCTCGTCCTTAGGCATAATATAAAATGGCTTAATCTCGCTCGGCCATGAATAAACAAAAATCACTGTCTCAGGAAATTTTTTGTCAAGTTCTTTTTCATTTTCAGGAGACAAATCCTCTCCATATTTAATTCCCAATAATTTAACTGTCTCATCATAACTCAAATATTTAATCTTAGGAATTTTCAATTTAAGTTCAAGTAAATCAATTTCGTCCTTGCATTTTTTCAAAATATTCTGAACAATGTATTTAACTGCCTCGCCTAATTCTTCCATTACTTCTTTTTGCCCGGCAAACGCAATTTCAATATCCATTTGTCTTGACTCATTCAAATGCCGAACAGTATTGTGCTTCTCTGCTCTCCAAACAGGAGTTATTGTAAAAACTTTTTCAACTGAAGAACAAGCTAACATTTGTTTGTACAATTGCGGGCTTTGGGCAAGGTAAACTTTTTTCTCAAAATAATTAACTGAAAATAATTCTGTCCCCCCTTCACTTGAACTTGAAATCAGCGAGGGCAACTGAACCTCTAAAAAATCTTTATTATAAAAAAACTCCCTGAAACTATTTGCTATTTCTCCCTGAATTTTAAAAATTGCCTGAGTTCTTTTTCTGTGTAAATCCAAAAATCTGCAGTCCAATCTTTTTGGCAGTTCTGTCTTGGAGAAATCAGAAACATCTATCAAAAGTTCTTCTGCAGGATTTAAAACAATGATTTCTTCAGGCAAAATTTCTTTTCCGCCTGGTGCCTGACTTGAGTCCTTTACAGAACCACGAACATAAACAACCGACTCCCTTGAAATTTTATCCATATTTTCAAAAACATTTTTTTCTGTTTTTGTTTTTACCCCTGTAACCTGAATAATTCCAGATACATCTCTTAAAAGAAGAAATTTTATTTTACTCAAATCCCTCGTATTCTGAACCCATCCAACAACTTCAATATTTTTGAATTTATTTTTGAAAACATCTTTTACCAAAGTTCTTTTTTCATTCAGATTTTTTAAATCAATTTTCATAGTTAAAATCATTTACTATACTTTTTAATTATTTCCATTGCTTCTTTTCCGTCTATTTTTCCTCTAAATTCTTTCATTACTAAACCCATATAAGCATTTACAGAAAGCTCTGGCTTTTTCCCGATAATATTCATGATTTTTTCTTCGACAATGTTTAAGTCCTCTTTTTTAAATTCA
>DAOWFF010000015.1 GCA_030638105.1 archaeon
TCGGTTCAATAAGCGATAGATACAATGTTCCTTGGTGGCAATCCTACTCAAAAACAAAAAATATTCTAAGAGAATTTATGAGAAATTGTATCACTAAAGAAATTAGAGCCGTTTTTATAAATGTGGGAAGCACAGAAAAAGAAGAAGAAAGACCCTTTGCAAATAAAAAATATTGGCTTACATGTAAAGAAGTTGTTAAAAATAGTATGAAATCAATACTGGATAAAAATTTATTTTGGCAGGAAATTGATATTTTTAAGCCAAGTCCTGATTATTTTAAAGGTTTTTTTGAAGACCATGAATCTCTTAGAAAAAGATGGATTCATGACATGTATGGAAAATAATTTAATTCCATACTCTTCTTTTTTAAAAAGAAACAAAAAACACGCGACAAATTGGGAAATGTCTTTCTATGTTCGTGGAAGAGAATTGATTTTCCTAATCGCGAAAGTAAATCAAAATGTTTAATAATACAAATTACCTGTTTAAAGCATGGTAAAAAAACCGGAATTTTTTTCAGAGGAAAACATGTCGTTTCTTATGCAATTAATTCTTGCTCTTGAAGAGGCAGGGGCAAAATTAGAGAATGACCATGATAAAAAAGATTATAATGGTTTTGTTAAATCCAAAAAATTTATTCTCAAACTTCAGGGAGTTATTTCTGAAAAACTAAAATGATTGGTAAAAAAACATCAGCAGATATTTTGAATGAAAGAATTTCAAAAGAGAAAAAAATTGTGAAGGAGATGATTTCGCTTTTACATAATTTGAAAAGAACTGAAAACAAGGAAGAAAAAAACATGATTTTTTCCCATATGCGGGCACTTAAAATTTCTTTGCAAAAAACAAATGAAAGTGTTTTGAAGGAATTGGGAAAAGTGTTCCTGACAAAACCGTTTAATTTGAATGTTCAGGAGAAAAAAGTTGAACCGCAACAATTAAATGAACCTGCTTTTAAATTAAACGAAACTGTTGTTCAGGACACTAAAATAAAACCTGCGGAAATTAAATTGTCTAAACTTGAAAAAGATGTTTTAAAAAGATTGAAAGAAAAAGAAGAAGAAAAAATTGTTGAGAAGAAAATAAAAAAACCGAGCAAATATGTTAAAACCGCTAACAAAATGTTCGCGAATATTTCCAGGACGCTGATTAAGAAAAAAATGTTTCCGCAATTAGAGAAAGATTTAAGAAAAGCGAATTTAAAATTTATTCCGATAAGTTATGTTTCATTAATTTTATTTACAACTTTATTGTCGGTGATTTTCGGCGGGCTTGTCTTTGGTTTTTTTTTGTTTTTTAATTTTGGTGTAAAACTTCCGATTATTACTCTGGTAGAAGGAGGCATTGGTTCGCGGTTTTTGAAAATCTTTTGGATTTTGTTTGCAATTCCAATCGGGACTTTTCTAATTACTTATGTTTATCCTTCTTTAGAAAAAAAATCTGCTGAATGGAAAATAAATCAGGAACTGCCGTTTGCAACAATCCACATGTCGGCTATTTCTGGTTCAATGATTGACCCGAGCAAAATTTTTAGTATAATTATTTCAACAAAAGAATATCCTTATCTGGAAAAAGAATTTACAAAATTAATGAATGAAATTAATATTTATGGATACAATTTAGTCAATGCATTAAGAAGCGTGGCTACAAACAGCCCGAGCAAAAAACTTTCTGAACTTCTCAATGGTCTTGCAACAACAATAACTTCTGGAGGGGACCTTTCTGAATTTTTTGACAAGCGGGCTCAGAGTTTGCTTTTTGAACATAAAATTGAAAGGGAGAAACAAACAAAGTCCGCTGAAACAATAATGGATGTTTATATCAGCGTGGTTATTGCTGCCCCGATGATGCTGATGCTTTTACTTATGATGATGAAAATAAGCGGTCTGGGAATTTCCCTTCCTACTTCTACAATAACGATAATCATGGTTTTGGGGGTTTCCATGATAAACATTATTTTCCTGACTTTTTTACAATTAAAACGGCAATCTTAAAATGAAAATGCAAAAAATACACTGGATTGGAATTATTTGCTCTGTAATAGTTATGTCCCTGCTTTATGTTTTAATGGAATCGGGAAATCTTTTTTTTATTTTTGGGATGGGATTTTTAGTGGTTGTTACTCCGTTTGTATATTCAATGATTCGTGAAACAAACATAAATTCTGAAAAAGAAGAAATGTTTTTGGAATTTGCGAGAAACCTTGTTGAGAGTGTAAAAACAGGAACTCCAATAAATAAAAGTATAATCAACATAAAAAATAAATCATACGGAGCGTTGGAAAAACATGTTAAAAAATTGTCCAATCAAATTTCATTGGGGGTTCCTTTGAGTTCTGCTCTTCAGATATTTTCTAAAGATGTAAATAATAAAACAATTTCCAGAGCATTGACATTAATTGGACAGGCAGAAAGGGCAGGAGGGGATATCGGAGAAATCCTTGAATCAGTTGCAGGAGCAGTAAATACTTCGGACAAATTAAAAAAAGAAAGAAAAGCAGCAATATCCACTTTGGTTGCTCAGGGATATATTATTTTCCTCGTGTTCATGGTAATTATTTTAGTGATGCAATTTAAGATATTCCCAATGGTTGCAGGAATTTCTGGCACAGAATCCCAAGGGATTGGAATGTTTGGGGGAGCAGGAGGAGAAGTTAGTTCAGAAGAAATGGCGAACGCTTTTTTGTATTTGCTTTTAATTCAGGGATTTTTTAACGGGCTGACAATCGGTAAACTTGCCGAGGGAAATGTTAAGTCAGGTCTGAGACATTCTTTTATTTTAATGCTGACGGCTTTTTTGGTTTCCACTGGAGCAAATATTTTTTTCACATAAATTTACAAAACATAAATTAATAAATATAAATCCATTCACTCATCTATGAACAAAAAAAAGAGGATATTGTTTTTTCCAAAAAATCGCCAGGCATCGCATGTAGGGGTTGTGTTATCTTTTGTTTTATTCGTCGTGTTTCTGACTTTTTTATATTCAATTGTAGAACCTGCAACAA
>DAOWFF010000034.1 GCA_030638105.1 archaeon
AAAAATTCATTTATCAGCGGTTTAACAGAAGAAGTAAAAAAATGGTTTGAGGGAGAGAAAAAATAAAATGACAACATTCAAAAGACCAGACGGAAGAAAAGTTGATGAACTTAGAGAAATGAAAGCAAAAGTCGGAGTTGTGCCAAATGCTGAAGGAAGTGCGATGTTTAGTTTTGGCGACACTATTGCAATTGCTGCTGTTTACGGACCGAAAAAAATGCACCCACAGCATCAGCAAAATCCTGCAAAAGGAACTTTAAGATGCACTTACAACATGATTAGTTTTTCAGTTTCAGACAGGATACGACCGGGGCTGAGCAGAAGAAGCACTGAAATCAGCAAGATAACGCAATGGGCATTAGAGCCAGTTTTAAGAATTGACAGATTTCCGAACATGGTTGTTGATGTTCATATTAATATTATTCAGGCAAACGCATCAACAAGATGCGCAGGGATAAACGCGGCTACTCTGGCTTTGGCACACGCAGGAATTGAAATGAATGATTTAGTAAGCTCGGTTTCAATCGGAAAACTTGACAAACAATTAGTTGTTGACCTGAATAAAAAAGAAGAGGACTTTGAAGACGGCGAGGGGGCAACAGACATCCCAATAACTTTTACTTCAACTGGGGACAAAATCACGCACATTCAACTTGACGGGAAAATCACAACTGAACAATTAAAAGAAGCAGTTAAACTTGGCAAAGAGGCCTGTAAAAAAATTTATGAAGTTCAAAAAACCGCGTTGAAAAATTCGCTGGAGGAAAAGAATGATAAATAAATCAAATTTAATAAAACAAAGAATTGAAAAATATTTGGCAGAAGGAAAAAGATTTGACGGCAGGACGCCTGAGGAATTTAGAGAAGTCATAATTGAGACAGGGGTTTCAAAGCACGCCGAGGGTTCAGTGAGGGTAAAGATTGGAAAAACAGAGGTCTTGGTCGGAGTGAAAATGAATGTTGGGGAGCCGTATCCTGATTCTCCTGATTCTGGAAACTTGATGGTAACTGCAGAATTGCTTCCGTTGAGTTCGCCGAGATTTGAAAGCGGACCGCCGAGATTTCCTTCGATTGAATTGGGGAGAATAACTGACAGAGGAGTAAGAGAAAGTAAATTTATTGATTTAAAAAAATTGTGCATTAAAAAAGGCGAAAAGGTCTGGACAGTTTTCATAGATATTTATTCAATTAATGACGACGGGAACCTTCTTGATGCGGCTGGAATTGGGGCAATCGTTGCTTTGAAAAATGCGAAAATTCCGAAATACGACGCAAAAGAAGAAAAGGTTTTGTTCGGAGAGTTGTCTGAAGAAAGCGTTCCACTATCTAAAGAAATTCCATTGCCAGTTACAATTTACAAAATCGGAGACAATTTAATTATTGACCCGACAAAAGAAGAGGAAGATGTTAGCGACACGAGAATCACAGTCGGCAGTTCAGAGGGAGTTGTGTTTTCAATGCAAAAAGGAAATGAAAAAAGTTTAAGCATAGAAGAATTTAACAAGGTCATGGACTTAGTTAAAAAAACAGAAAAAGAGAGAAATTTAAAAATTGCAAAGTTTTTAAAATAAAATTAAAGATATTTGAAAATTAAAATGGAACAACAAAATTTTACTAAATACGAGAAGGCAAGAATTCTTGGAGCAAGGGCTTTGCAGATTGCTATGAATGCCCCGCTTTTAATTAAAATTAATCAAGAGGACTTAGAAGAAATAAAATTTGACACTTTGAAAATAGCAGAAATTGAAATGGATTCAGGCATTCTTCCAATTTCTATTAAAAAACCACTTCCTCAAAAAAAGCAAGAAAAATTAAAACGGGCAAAAGAACAGAAAATCAGCGATAAGAAAATTGAAGAGAGAGAAGTAAAAGAAGAAGAAGAAATTGCAAAAGCTGGGGAAATAATGGAACTTGCTAATCCTGATGACGAGAGAGAAGAAGTTTCTGATGAAGAGTAATTAGTTTAAGGCGTTTTCTAATGACTTAAGTTTTGTTTTATGCTGAGACCTTAAATTTTTTCTTATTTGTTTTCTAAAATTATTATATATTTCATTTGCCCTATCAAAAATTATTTTTCCGTGTTCTGTGTCCATAGTTTCAAGATTTTCAAAATTTTCAGAATTAATATTAAAAACAGAATATTCTTTTGTTTCTGTAGGGGTTTTTATTACAACTTCTTCTAATTCATCATTTTCAAAGTCTGGTTTATTTTGGTTTTTCCAATCAATACCAGATTTATCCATATAACTATCTCTAAAAATGAGTGTTGTATCACCATTAGAAATAGTCATTTCATTTCTTACCCAGTCGCCTTGACTAAAAATATTAGATATGTTTTCTTCATAAATTATCTGATTACCTTTTATCATTCCATTGTAAATTTCTTTGCGACAGCCATTAAGTATAAATCCTGCTCCTACAACCAAAACACCTGTTAAAATTTTTCTGCCATGTTTTTTTAATTCCTGATACATGTTTTTCATATTTTTAGAATTAAACCATCATTTATAAATGTTTCGGGCGTTGTCATTTTGAAGTCATTACTTAAATACTAAACCAAACTTTTAATTCAATTAAGTTTTTATAGGACACTCTCTTTTCTAATTCATGGTTTTAATAAAGAGTGTCTCAGCAAAAAGCGTTTCTGATTCGAGGGGCGAGAAAACGATTTTTATTTCTATTAAAACAAATGCCGGCGGTTTTTCTGCGAGTTCGCCGACAGGAAAATCAACTGGGAAGTTTGAAAAAAAACCTTATCGGAAAAATCTTGAAGAAGATATTAAAACAATAAAAAAATTTAGTGATTATTTTTCTCAGGAAGTTTTTGAAAAGTTTGAAGACCTTCGGAGAATTGAGGATATTGTTGACAGGCATCTCGGGGCGAATTCTATTTTTGCTTTGGAATCGTGCGTTTTGAAAGCCATGGCATGCGAAAAAAAAACAGAGGTCTGGGAAATTATTAGTTCTTCACATGAGCTTTTTGATAAAGCAAAAATGCCCATATTTCCCCGCCTTGTTGGAAATTGCATTGGAGGAGGCAAACATTCAGAACCTGTTAAAGGCAAGCGTCCCGACTTTCAGGAATTTTTAATTATTCCGAATTCAAAATCAGTTAAGAAATCGTTCGAAATAAGCAAGAAAGCAAAAAAACAAGCAGAAGAAATTCTTAAAAAAGCTGATGAAAATTTTAAAGGAGGAAAAAACGACGAGAATGCGTGGCAGAGTTCTTTGTCTGACAAAGATGTTTTGGATGTTTTGGAAAAACTGGAACTGCCGTTAGGAGTTGACATTGCGGGCTCTGGTTTTTTTAAAAGAAAAAAATATTGTTACAACAATCCGCTGTTTAAAAGAACAGGAGAAGAACATGAAGGATATTTAAATAATTTAATTAAAAATTTTAATTTGTTTTACATAGAAGACGGTTTTCACGAGGAAGATTTTGAGGGCTTTGCAAAACTTCTTAAAAAATTTCCAGACCGACTTATTGTCGGCGACGACCTGACTGTTACAAATTACAAGCGACTTGAAAAAGCAATTAAAATGAAAAGCGTCAACGCTATAATTGTGAAGCCGAATCAAATTGGTTCTTTGATTGAAGTTAAGGAAGTTTGCAAACTTGCCAAAGAAAAAAACATTAAAATAATTTTTTCACACAGGAGCGGAGAAACAGGCGAAACTATTTTAGCGGATTTGGCTTTTGGTTTTGGTGCTGATTTTTTTAAATGCGGAATTGAAGGAGATGCAAGAGAAGGGAAAATAAAACGGCTAATTGAAATTGAAAATGGTTTTTAGAATTATCATCAAATTTAAAAGTCCTCTTTTCTGTTTATTTTTATGAAAAAAATAGCAATCTTTATAATAGCATTAATTTTAGTTTTAGCAATAGGAGTTTACAAAATGAGCGATTCAATAAAAGTAAAATTAGAAACAAATCATGGAGACATTGTGATTAATTTGTATTCTGACATGCCAATCACGACGGGAAATTTCAAAAGTTTGGTTGAGCAGGGAATTTATGATGGAGTTATCTTCCATAGAATAATTGATGGATTTATGATTCAGGGAGGCGACCCAACAGGAACAGGAATGGGCGACCAGAAAATCCCAAACATTCAGGACGAATTCACACACGCTGGCGGAAACAAAAATAATCAATACACAATTTCTATGGCAAACGCAGGACCAGATACTGGTTCAAGTCAGTTTTTCGTAAATTTAGCAGACAATAATTTTCTCGACGACAAACATCCTGTTTTTGGAAAAGTGATTGAGGGAATGGATGTTGTAGATAAAATTGCAAAAGTAGAAACAAACGCACAAGACAGACCCCTTGAAGAAGTCAAAATAATTAAGGCAAGTGTTTTGTAAAGAAGTTTTAGAAAAATTTAACATGGGTTTTATTACTTAATTAAATTAGTGGCTCTCCCAAAATAAAGTGGTTGCTCAATTCCATTCTCAGTAAAAATCTCCTCTTCTACTAAAATACAAAAATAAATTTAAAAATAAAAAATAAATTATGCAAACATTGTTCGCAAATAACTAAAATTAATTAAAATCTTCGTTGCTGATTGAAATCTCTTCTAGGTGGTCTTGGTCTGTCAGGATCCATTGGCTTTGCTTCGTTAACTCTTAACTTTCTTCCTTCAATATCTTTGTCGTTCATTTCAGCGATTGCTTTTTTAGCAGCTTCGTCGTCCTTAAAAGTTACAAATCCGAATCCTTTTGATCTGCCTGAAAACTTGTCTGAAATTACTACAGCTTCTTCTATCTCGCCGTATGGCGCGAAAAGTTCTTTCAATTTTTCCTGCTCTACACTAAAAGGCAGATTTCCTACATATACTTTCATGTTCTTTGTCCTCCTTACACTTCTCCCCAAGATTTCTCCCAAGGTTAATAAAGAAATTAAAAATATGTTTTTAAAGTTTTGTATTGTGTTTTTTGGTGGAAAAAATTGTGGGATAGGAAAGATTTTAAATGATAAGTTTTTAGTATTTTTATGTCTTATTGTAATAAATGCGGTAAAGAACTAGCAGACAATCAGAAA
>DAOWFF010000056.1 GCA_030638105.1 archaeon
AAAGACGAGAAAACATCGCGAGAAACAAAAAATGCAGGGATTGGATTGTTTGAAGCAGCAAGGACATGGGGGGTTTTTACAGAAAAGGGCGAGAAAGCGACGCAGGTGAAGGATTTAATTTCAGCAGGGACGACTTCTGTTTTGGATTTGAGCGTTTATAATTCAATTGGGGCTTTTAATGTTCGGGCGTTAGTTATTGGTTTAATTTCAAGGAAACTTTTTAATTACAGGATGGACGCGAGAAAAAAAGAAGAAATAAAATCTATTTCAAAAAGTTTTGATTATTCGTCGTCTGAAAAAAAAGAGGTCCCTCTGGTCTGGGTTTTTATTGACGAGGCACACGAATTTTTAAAGTTAAATGAAAAAACAAATGCGACAGATGCACTGGTTCAATTATTAAGAGAAGGAAGACAGCCAGGGATTTCTCTTGTTTTAGCGACGCAACAGCCAGGGCAAATTCACCGAGATGTCATGACTCAGTCGGACATTGTGATTTCACACAGAGTTACTTCTCAGCCAGACCTTGAGGCACTGAACCACATTATGCAGAGTTATCTTATTGACAGCATAAAAAAATATATGGACGACTTGCCGAGTTTAAAGGGCTCTGCGATAATTCTTGACGACAATTCAGAAAGAATTTACCCAATGAGAATCCGTCCGAGATTTACTTGGCACGGAGGCGAGGCACCTACTGCTGTTAAGCCAGAAAAGAGAATTTAGAAAGTTTTATAAGAGATGATTTTGATAAAATAAAATGACATTATATGCTGACAATGAAGGATTAAGAAAGGATATGCGGGGATTTTTTAGACCATTAGAAGAAATATATTCCCCAACAATACATGAACCAAAACAAAAAGATTTTCCAATAGAAGAAAAAGGTCTCGTCGAAAAAACAGCAAGAATAAATATTGTAACAGATGGACTTAAATTTTTATAAAACTTTAAAATCAACTCGCACCCTTATCTGATAAGGTGCAATTTCCCCTGCTTTTTTCACATTTAAAATTTTAATCCTTTTTTTGAATTTCTTTGCCTGTTCTTTAATTTTTTCAACTATTAATTCTTCTTCGCTGGTTTTACAAAAATCATAATAATAAATTTTGGTTCCAACTTTGCTTAACATAAATGCTTGTTCAAGAAAACTCTCTTTTAATTTTGGGCGGGGCATAACTATGACATCAAAACAACCTAAGCGGTTTTTTTGGATTTTCCCTTCCTTTGCGGTTAAGCGATTTTTTATTGCAATCCTGTTAAATCGCGCGGTTTTTTCTTTAACTAATTTCCCAGCAACTTTTTTAATATCTCCAGAAACCAACCCAACTTTATTTTTTAATTTGTTCAGTTCAATATTTAGTTCGGCGTATTTATTTGCTTGTCTATTTATTTCATTAGAATAAACTTTTTTACACTTTGAGTTTTTTGCGATGACAATTGAAAATGGTGCGACTCCTGCAAACATAACCAAGACCTCGTCGTCTTTTTTTATTAGCGAGGCAATTTCATTTCTTTCATTGCTTAGACGAGGAGAAAAATAAGTCGTGTTAATATTAAATCTAAAGACGCATCCATTTTCTTTGTACAAGACCTCTTTGGTTTTTTCGCCTGCCAGATATTTAGTTTGCAATTTTCTTAATCTTCCTTTAATTTTTCCCCTCTTTTCTAAAACTGTTTTGATTGGTTTATTGTCCTTCAGAATTTTATTTGCAAATTTCTTTCTGTCTTTTAAATTTACATCTTTAGAAAAATTCACAATTGCTATATTTCCTAAAACATCAAAACTTCTTTGTTTCATAGTAAGTTTTTTACCTCCATTAAAAAATCTTCTGCATCTAAAATAGCATTTTCAACTTCTTCTTTAGAGATATTTTCTTCAAAACCATATAAAATTTCATGTCTATCCTCCCTCAGAAGATTAAAAGAATTAAGCAAATTCTGAGATAAATTTTTAGAATATTTTTCTTTAATATAAATATACGTAGCGTAATGGCTTTTTTCTTGAATTCCATCTTTGTAAAGTAGTGCTCTTGCAGAATGAAACATTAAAGTGTAAACTGATAAAATAGCATTACTAAAAAATCCTGCACTAAATAATTTTTTTGCTTCCTCTAATTTCGCTTCTGCTATTCTAATACTTGAATTTGTTTTCTCTAAATTAGGTGGGATTTTTTTTAAAATTCTATTTCTAAAACAATCTTTTATATTCATTTTATTTAACAATTGGTTTTTCACCAATTAGACAAACCCCCTGACTAACTATGTCTTGGTAAAAAGCTTTATTTATTTTTGCCTGTCTTTTCCATTCTGTCCAAGAGAAAATATGGATGTTTAATTCTCTATCAAATTTTTTTTCAACCATAGAAAAGCTCGTCCTTATTTTTTCTTTGTTTTTCCCAATAATTAAAAAATCAACATCACTTTTAAAATCGTCTTTTCCTTCGGCAACACTCCCAAACAAAACAGCATAAGAAACTTCTTTTTTTAACATTTTAATAATTCCAGCATCTTCAATTTTCTTTAAAGAAAAAACTAGTTTTATATTTCTAAAAACAATTGAATCTAAGTTCGCTTTAAAATATCTTAAATTTGCTTTTCGTTTATCTTTAATCAAATTTTCTTTTAAAAATAAATTCAAAAATCTTTGAGTACTATTCAAACTTATTTTCAATCTTCTGGAAAATTCTCTCAAATAAATTTCTTCATAAGGATTTTCTACAAAAAATTTCAACGCTTTAAGAATAAGTAAGTTGTGTTCTTTTTTCATACAATTGTATTATATTTTGACCTATTTAAACTTTCCTAAAACATTAAATCCGTGTTGTTTTTTCATTTTCTGTAAGAATACATTTAATTCTCTATCTGCTTTCTTAATTCATTGGTATCTGTGAATTTATGATATTTTCCTTTTTTTCTTATTCTTTCTAATTTTTTCAAATATTCCCCTCTAACTTTCGGTTCTTCTTCAATTTGAGCTTCAATAAAAATGTTCACTTGTTTGCTCATGCTAAAACCATGCTCTTTGCAAAACTCAGAAAATTTTTTGTAAACTTCTTCATCCAGATTAAAAGTTTTTAATACCCTCTTAAATAATGTTATTTAAATAATTTTCGTTTTTAAAATAGAATAAATAATTGTTGTTTCATATAATAATTAAAATAGAATGGAATTTAAATGTTGTGGATAAATTTATAAAAACCTTTTTCTTCTTTTTTCTATGAAAACGAAAATGTTTCTGGCATTTGTTATGGGATTATTTTTAATTAGTTTTGCAAGTGCATATTATGTTCCCTATAGTAATTTTTCTTTAAGTGATTTGTTAAATAGCATAGATTCTTCAACAATGGTTCTTGGGGTGGTTTTTATAATTTCTTTTATTTTTCTTCATTTTACTTTATCCAAATTTTTTAAAGACAATAGAACAAGTGCTGGGATAATGGCTTTTGTGGTTTCATTGTTCATAACCTGGGGTGTAAACAAAACTGACTTTGACATAGAAAATTTATTTTATGAAATTGGAATCTCAAGTGAAGTTCTTTATACAATTTTGCCATTGATTTTAATAGCAGGATTAATTTATCTTTTTGTAAGATTTAAAACAAAGATCTTATTTATTCTTGGGGGCTTG
>DAOWFF010000052.1 GCA_030638105.1 archaeon
ACCAAGTCCTTTTCAGAAATTTCCGAAACCCGTTTCAAAACAATTGTCTTTCTTTTGTCGCCATATTTATTTTTCAGTTCATTAAGTTCTCTCACAATAATTTTCAAAATCTCATGAACATCACTCAAAATTTTTTCAAGCTCTGCAATTTTTTTAACTAATTCTTCTGCCTCATTTTGCAGTTTACTTAATTCCAGCGACGTCAATTGCTGAAGTTTAATATCCAAAATCGCCTGTGCCTGTTTCTTAGTCAATTTAAATTTAACCAAAAGCGATTCCAGTGCCTCTGACGCATTCTTGGATTTTTTAATTAAATTAATAATCTCATTAATATTTTTCAGGGCAATCAAAAGTCCCTGCACAATTTCCTGCCTTTCCTTTGCTTTTTTCAATTCAAAATTCGTCTTCTTTGTAATTATAATTTTTCTGTATTTTACATATTCTTCAATTGCATTTTTCAAACTCAAAATCTTTGGCTGTCCATTCACCAATGCAAGAAAATTAACATTAAACGAATCCTGAAACCGCGTGTATTTATACAGGGCGTTAATCGCGAACTTTGTGCTTGCCCCTTTTTTAAGTTCAAGAACAACTCTAATTTTTCCTTTTGACGACTCGTCCCGCAAATCAGAAATATCTGTCAATTTTTTATTTCGTATTAAATCCGCAATCTGAGTAACCAAGTTTGACTTATTAACCATGTAAGGAATTTCAGTTATCACAATGCTCTCTTTATTTTTATGTGGCTCTATATTCAACTTTCCCCGCATAATCAATCTTCCTTTTCCTTTTTCATATAATTCAGACATCTCTCCCTGAACACTCCCTCCAGTTGGAAAATCAGGTCCTGTAACAATTTCGCAAAGTTCAGAAATCGTAATCTCTGGTTTTTTCACATAAGAAATAATTGCCTCGCAGATTTCATTTAAATTATGTGGCGGGATATTTGTAGCCATTCCGACGGCAATTCCTGTAGCACCGTTCAGCAGAAGGTTCGGAAGTTTACCAGGAAGTAACTCTGGCTCTTTCAAAGTATTATCAAAATTCGGAACAAACTTAACTGTTTCCTTGTCAATATCCTGAAGAAGCTGTGATGTAATTTGTTTGAGTTTCGCCTCAGTATATCTCATTGCTGCTGGAGGGTCTCCGTCTATTGAACCAAAATTTCCCTGTCCATGAACCAGAGGATAACGCAAAACCCAGTCCTGTGCCATCCTGACAAGAGTTGGATAAACAACCTGTTCCCCATGCGGATGATAATTCCCTGAAGTGTCCCCTGCAATTTTCGCACACTTTCTAAAATGCCCTTTCTCAAGTCCAAGTTTATGCATAGCAAACAAAACCCTTCTCTGCGATGGCTTTAACCCGTCTTCAATTGACGGAAGAGCACGCGCAACAATAACAGACATCGCGTAATCTAAATACGACTTTTTCATCTCCCCAGAAACTTCTGTCTGAATAACATTTTTCTCTGGCTCAATTATTTTTTCTTTTTCCATTAACTAATCTCCTCCCCTTTCTCGTCTAAATATTTCATAAATTCTTCCTCTGTTAATTCTTCTTCTTTAATATTTTTTCCTTTCCACCCACATTTATGACATTCCCAAATCCCATTCCCCCCAATAACAACTCCCACATTATCACTTCCACATTTCTCACATCTCCGAATTTTAAATGCTCCACCAGTTTTCTTTTTTGAAATTCCTTTTGATTTATTATAGTCCTCTTCAGAATCATAGCCCCCAATAATCCAATCAGGTGTTTTTAGTTTTTCTTTTTTTGGCATCATATTTCAACCCCTAATTTCTTTAAATCATTTATTGTTTGTTTATTACTCTTAAATAAAATAGTTTTCATTCCTAATTTTTTTGCAGGTTTTATATTCCATATTTGATTATCAATAAAAACGCATTTTTCTGGAGACAACTTTAATTTTTTTAACACAATTTTGTAAATTTTAGGATTTGGTTTTCTTACCCCAACATCACAAGAAACAACAACATTGTTAAATTTTTTAATATATCTTTTTTTAAATAACGCCTCTTTTGAAACAGGCCACTGGTCAGACAAGATAGCAATTTTATATCCTTTATTTTTTAATCCAAAAGCAAATTTATATAGTTCTTTATTATGCCTAAAATGTTTTCTATATGCCCGAATTATAATTCTTTTTAATTTTCTCGGAGTTGTTTTTAGATTTTTAGAAATAATTGAAAGAACTTTTTCTTCAGAGATTTTTCCCTCAATAGATTTTGCATA
This sequence comes from archaeon, assembly GCA_030638105.1. Classification (GTDB taxonomy): domain Archaea; phylum Nanobdellota; class Nanobdellia; order Pacearchaeales; family GW2011-AR1; genus DAOWFF01. The sequence continues at coordinate 2,260 of DAOWFF010000052.1, forward strand.
GGGAGTGTCTATTGAATCAAACCATTGGTCAAGGGTTATTTTAAATTTTTTAGAGATATATTCATGAACCCCGAGTGTGCTATGATTTCTCATAGTTTTGGAATTTTTCCCAATCTCTAAAACTCCACCTATATCAAAAATTATTGCTTTTATTTTTGTCATTTTAAATATCCAACTGCGCCTCTTTCGCATTTTCTGCAAGAAACTCTTTTCTCCCCTGAACATCATCTCCCATTAGCATTGAAAAAGTCAGGTCTGCTTCAACAGCGTCCTCAATAAAAATCTTTTTTATTTTTCTTGTCTTAGGATTCATTGTCGTGTCCCATAATTGCGAAGCATTCATTTCACCAAGACCCTTAAACCTTGTAACACTTGAAGCCCCGAGTTTCTCAACCATTTTTTTCAATTCTTCACCAGAATAAACATAATAGTCCTTTCGCTTTCTGATTTTATACAGAGGAGGAACAGCCACAAACAAATTTCCGTTCTTGATTAACTCTGGCATAAATCTAAAAAAGAAAGTCAAAAGAAGGGTCTTGATATGTTCGCCGTCCACATCAGCGTCGGTCATTATAATCACTTTGTGGTACCTTAATTTTTCTAATTTAAATTGTTCTCCAACTCCTGTTCCAACAGCTGTTATCATATTTGTTATCTCCTCGCTTGAAAGTGTCCTCGCTGGATTTGATTTTTCAACATTCAAAATTTTTCCCTTTAACGGAAGAATTGCCTGAATAATTCTGTCTCTTCCCATTTTTGCAGAACCCCCTGCACTTTCTCCTTCAACAATATAAAGTTCTGTGTTCTCGGATTTTTTACTTGAACAGTCAGCAAGTTTACCAGGCAAACCACCGAGGGAAAACACGCTTTTTCTTCTTACCAAGTCCTTTGCTTTTTTAGCAGCCAATCTTGCTTTAGCAGAATCCATTGCTTTAGAAATAATTTTCTTTGCAACAGAAGGATTCTCTTCAAAAAATTCTGACAAAGCAGATGACACAATTGAATCAACATATCCTTTTACCTCGGAATTTCCAAGTTTTGTTTTTGTCTGCCCTTCAAACTGCGGGTTCCCAATCTTAATGCTAACAATTGCAATAATTCCCTCTCTAATATCCTCGCCTGAAAGAGAAATATTTTTTGAAGACATTTTCTTTTTCATGTAATCATTAACAACTCTCGTCAAAGCGGTCTTAAAACCAGAAATATGCGTCCCACCCTCAACTGTATTTATCGTATTCACAAACCCAAAAATATTTTCCTGATATCCGTGATTATATTGTATAGAAAGTTCTATTGACATTGAATTAATTTCTCTTTTAAAATAAATCGGCTTGTGCATGACATCTTTTGACTTGTTAATCCATTTCACAAATTCAATCAACCCACCTGCTGCAAAAAACTCCTCTTTTTTATTTTTTACCTCGTCGTTCAAATTAATTTTTAAACCAGAATTCAAAAAAGCAATTTCCCTGAATCTTGTTTCCAAGACCTTATAATCAAATTCAACAGTAGAAAAAATTTCTGCGTCAGGCCAAAAAATTATTTTAGTCCCAGATTCATTCCCGCAACTTCCAATAACTTTTAATTTTGTTTTAACAATCCCCCGAGAATATTCCTGCTGATAAATTTTCCCGTTCTTTTTTATTTCAATGATCATTTTTTTTGACAGAGCATTAACAACAGAAATCCCGACGCCGTGAAGACCTCCTGAAATAGCGTATGATTTTTTATCAAATTTTCCGCCTGCATGCAACTTTGTCAAAGCAACCTGAACAGCAGGAATTTTAAATTGCGGGTGCATATCAACAGGAATTCCTCTCCCGTCGTCTTCAATTGTGGCAGAACCATCTTTATTCAGGGAAACTTTTATTTTTTTGCAAAAACCAGCAAGTGCCTCGTCAACAGCATTGTCCACTGCTTCGTAAACTAAATGATGTAGCCCGTCCTTACCTGTGCTACCGATATACATTGCAGGGCGCAACCTAACTCCTTCAAGCCCTTCCAAGACCTTAATTTTTGACGCGTCGTATTTTGTATTCATTTTAAATCAGACAGGTTTAACCAGCATTAACTTGTTTAATTTTGTTAAAACCCTTATTACACTAATTCAAATTCATTTATATTTATAAACCTTTCTACCAAAAAAAGCCGTTTGTCGTCGGGAAAATAAAAAAGCAGAAAAATCCGACTGATAAAACACCTCCACGAAAAACTTAAAAAACCAAATCTTCACATCTAATTATGAAAAAGATAATATTTACATTAATTGCAATATTGCTAATCTTAATCGGAAGTTTATTTTTTCTTTTGTCTGAAAATTACCTGACAGGAAGAATTACTGAAGAAGAAAATTTAAATTTTCCTTATTCTTACACAAAAGCGATTTGCAATGAAACAAATTTTTGTGAGGACTATATAATTGAATGTGAAGGAGAAAAAACAACAAAAATAACAGCGACAGGTTACTCAGTCCAACACTCAAATGAATGGGAAGACCCAAGAAATAATCCAGATAATTTTTGCGGGTGATTAAATATACGCGTTATAAATCTCAAAAAACTTTTTGTAAGTTTCTTTAAATCTTCTAAGAATAAATCTTTCTAATGTATCGTAATGTTCATCATCAAATTTTTCTAAAGCTGTAATATAAGCAAGACGCTGGGATTTTCGTATTATGATTGGAGGGTATTTATTATTCGCAAGTATAACATTAATTAAAAATCTCCCAACTCTCCCGTTACCATCTGCAAAAGGATGGATTGTTTCAAACTTCCCATGAAATAAAGCCACAAGTTTAATCAAAGGGATTTTGTCCTTGTTTTTTTTATACCAAGATATAAGTTCTGTTATTTCATTATGAACTTTTTCAGGGGGAGTTGTCTTTATCTTTTTACCAACAATCACATTTGGAAATTTCTTATACCCTGTTTGAATATCAATATCTCTTACCAGAATTTTATGAATCTTAATTATATCTTCATGATTTATTTTAAATTTATTTCTCATAATTAATTCGACAACCTCTCTGGAATTTCTTGTTTCATAAATTTCTCTTAAATCTTTTTTTTCAATAGAAACATTCTCAAACATCATCATTGCGACATCTTTCAAAGTTAAAGAATTTCCTTCAAGAGCATTGCTTTCATAAGTAAAATTGGCAGTAAATCTATCTAACAAATCTCTAAAATTATTCTTTGGCAATTTTTTAAGCATCTCATAATATTTTAATCTTATTTCTTC
>DAOWFF010000048.1 GCA_030638105.1 archaeon
AAAAAAAATAAAAGAAAAAGCCGAAACATTTGAAGTTGTCCTGTCTTCCCCAAAAGAGATAGATTCAAAAAATCATTCTGGAATTAATTTAAATCAGTTAGAAGCAATAAAAACAGCAGAGATAATCAACAAAATAAATAAGGGCTACAAGAAGATAAAAGTTGTTGTTGATTGCCCGTCGGTGAGCATAATTAAATGGCAGGATTTTTTAAAAACAAAAATAAAAAATTTGTCTAATTTAGAAATTTACTGCGAACACAAAGCCGACAAAAATCATGTTTCAGTTTCAGCAGCGTCTATTTTGGCAAAGTGCGTAAGGGAAAAAGAAATGAATAAACTCAAAAAAAAATATGGGGAAGAAATCGGCTCTGGTTATTGCTCAGACCCTTTAACTCAAAAATTTTTAGAAAAACATTTGCATAAATACGACAGCCATGGAATTTTTAGAAAAACCTGGAGCACCTGGAAAAATGCATATGAAAATCTCGGGCAGAGGAAACTGGAGTTTTAGAATATTTCTCCCAACAACTTTTAAAAACACCCCTTCATTTTTATAAATGTATAAAATGATATGCTCTAAAATTAAACCAATTCATTTAAGTATTCCCCATGTGGTATCCACAGGATTGCAAGAAAAGATGCCACCCTTCCGCACTTTGAGGAAGGAGCACGAGGAAAATCAGGGGGTTTCCTCGTGACTTACATTAAAAAATTAGTGATGCAAGGATTTAAGAGTTTGCCACGGAAAACAGAAGTTCCTTTTACTCCCGGAATAAATGTAATACTCGGTCCAAACGGAAGCGGGAAAAGCAATCTATCCGATGCCCTGTGTTTTGTTCTTGGACGACTGAGCATAAAATCCATGAGAGCAGCCAAGGCAAAAAATTTAATTTTTCTTGGGACTAAAGTTGCAGCCCCGTCAAAACAAGCAATAGTTGAAATTATTTTTGAGAATTCAGACAGAACATTTTCAATAGATAAAAATGAAATCTCTGTAAAAAGAATTGTTAAAAAAAACGGGCAAAGTATTTACAAGATTAATGACCAGAAAAAAACACGCCAAGAGGTCTTGAGTTTGTTAGCCCAGGCAGGGATAGACCCCAACGGATTTAACATAGTTCTTCAAGGAGAAATTCAGAATTTCGCGAAGATGCAACCAGACGAAAGAAGAAAAGTAATTGAAGAGGTGTCGGGGATTTCTGTCTATGAATCAAGAAAAGAAAAATCCCTGAAAGAATTAGCAAAGACAGAAGAAAAGTTAAAAGAGGTCTCAGCCATATTGAGAGAGAGAACTTCTTATTTGAATAATCTGGAAAAGGAAAGACAACAGGCATTAAGATTCAAAAAACTTGAAAAAAATCTTCGGACATTTAAAGCAAGTATAATTTATTGTAACTTAACAAAAAAAAGAAAAGAAGCAGAAAAAACAAATTTAGAAATTTCTAAAAAAAATAAAGAAGAGGAAAAAATTAAAAAAATAGTTTCAGACATAGAAATTTCAATCAAAAATTTTGAATCAAAAATTAATTCTATAAATCAGACAATTCAAACCGCTTCAGGTCTTGAGCAGGAAAAACTAAACAGAGAAATAGCGAACATAAGGGCAGAACTCTCAGGCATGAATGTAAAATTAGAGAACTCTGAAAAAAAATTCTCAGAGATAACAAGAAAAAAACAAGAACTCCAGCAGATTATAAAAGACAATGAACTTTCAATAAAAAATCTTCAGAAAGAATCTCCGACAGTTTCTAAAAAAGAAAAAGAAATAAAATTCAAAAAACAGGAATTAGAAAAATTAGAGGAGCAAAGAAAAAAATTTTATATGCTTAAATCCGAACTCAAATCAATCAGAGAAAGAATTAGCGACAAAAATTCTTTTTTTAATAATTACACAAACGAGTCAGAATTTTTGCTGGAGCAAATTAAATCCCTTTCTCTTGAACTTTTTGACAGAAAAACAACTGCGGAAAAATTAAATTCATTAAAAGTTTCATTAAAAGAAAAAAAAGAATTGCTGGATGTTTTAGAAAAAAGGGAAAAAAAACAGGAAAAAGTTTCTTACACCAACGAGTATGAAATTGAAAAACAAAATAAATTAAAAAACAATATTTTAAAGATTGATGTTTGTCCTCTTTGCAAAACACAAATTACATCAGAGCATAAAAATTCAATAAACAACAAAACTGTTTTTAAAATTGATTCTCTGAAAAAAGAAATAGAAATTTCCGATAAAGAATTCGGAGAAATTTATCAGAAAAAACAAATTTTAAAACAGGATATTGAGCAAATAATTCTGGAAATATCTAAAAGAGGGTCGGATTTAATCAAACTCTCAAATATAAATGAAAAAAATGAGCAGATTAAAATTCTTCAGGAAAAAATAAATAAAATTCAGGAAGAACTTCTGGATTTGAAGAAAAAGGAAAAATCTCTTGGCAAAATTTTTGATGAAAATTCAAACATAGAACAAAAATACGAAATAATTCGGGTTGAAGTTCAGGAAATTTCCCTGAGGACAAAAGAAAATGTTAATTCAGAAATTTCTTTCAAGCAAAGAGAACTTGAGCGTTCAATAATTTCACTTAAGCAATTTTCCCGTGAGCAGGAGGACTCAAATGAGGACTTTGAAGAAATCAAAAAAAATTTAAAAGAAAAACAGGAACTTTTGAAAGAAAAAAATGAGCAGGAAGAAATTCTGAATAAAAAATTTAGAAAATTAATTAGTGAAAGAGATTCATTGCAAAAAGAAATCCGTGAGAAAGAATCGCGACTTTTGGAAAAGCAAAATGTTGTCAGGGGTTTGGAGAATGAAATAAATAATTTAAAAATTGAAAAAGCAAGAGTTGACGCAGAACTTGAGGGTCTTGAAATTGAAATCTTTGAATTTCCAAATGTTGAAATAATTAAATCAAACATGGAAAATCTCATCCACAAACTCAACAAGACCCAGGAAATTCTTTCTAATATTGGCTCGGTTAATCTGCGTTCTCTGGAGGTTTATGATTCTATAAAAAAAGAATACGATACAATAAAAGAAAAAGTAGAAATTATTTCCCACGAGAAAGAAGGAATTTTTAAAATAATTCATGAGATTGATATTAAAAAGAAAAAGACCTTTGTAAAAACCCTTTACGCATTGAACGAAATTTTTTCAAGAAATTTTTCCCAGTTGAGCTCAAAAGGTCAGGTTTCACTTGAAGTTGAAAACAGGAAAAACATTTTTGAGGAAGGAGTGAGCATTGTTGTAAAGACAGGGCACGGAAAATATTTTGATGTGCGCTCTCTTTCAGGAGGCGAGCAAACACTTGTCGCGCTCTCGCTAATTTTCGCGATTCAGGAATTAAAGCCGTATCATTTTTATATGCTTGACGAAATTGACGCAGCCCTTGACAAAAGAAACTCAGAACGACTCGCAGCACTATTAAGCAAATACATGAAAAAAGGACAATACATTATAATAACCCACAACGACGAAATAATAACAAAGGCAACAAACATTTACGGTGTGAGCATGCATGACGGAATTAGCAAAGTGATTAGTTTGAAAGTATAGTTGGAGTATGGAAATTCTTATAAGGTTAGAGTGTATTTTTGTAACAAGAGATAGAGATTTGTTAAATTTTTCTACAAATAAGATTAATGTTGATTTGCCAGAAAATTTAATTAGCTAATTTTGTTTATTTCTTCTAAATTGAATTTTTCTTTTGATAATCTTTTTCTTACACTTTTAATTTGTTTAACAGAATTTTCATTATTTGATAAGATTCCAACTAAATCATTTAATATTAATCTTCTTACAGCGTCGCGAATAGCATCTGAACGATTTGAATAAATTCCTGTCTGGACTAATGTATCCACCCTTTGAACTAATTCTTTGTTCATTCTTATCTGCATTGTTTCCATAACCATACATTACTATTGTAATGCGTATTATTTAAATCTTTGTATTAAGACTTTTTTCTAATTGTTCTCTCCAGAAAAACTAAAGATTTATATATCTATACCAACTATATAACTCACTATGGAGACAACAATTCAAGTAAGCAGAGAGTTATTAGGGAAACTCCAATTAATGAAAATATATGTAAAAGAAAGTTATGAAGATATAATCTGGGATTTAATTGAAGATAGACTTGAATTTTCA
>DAOWFF010000046.1 GCA_030638105.1 archaeon
AAAATAACTTTTCTTTCTTTCTTCAACTCTTTCTCATCAAACAACGGGTTCTTCACTATATCACTTAAAACATCCAAAGCAATTTTAAGATACCTACTTGGAATTTTACAAAAATAAGAAGTAGCCAATTCAGAAGTAAAACCATTCAGATCTCCGCCGTTTCTTTCAATGTCCTCTGCGATTTTTTTCGCACTTCTGTTTTTAGTTCCTTTGTAAAGCAAGTGTTCAATAAAATGAGAAATTCCTTTTTCTTTTTCGTCCTCATTAACTCCTCCATTTTTTACAGAAAACGAAACACTCACAACAGGGATATTTCGTTTCTCAAACAAAATAGTCATTCCATTAGCCAAAATTTTCTTTTGGAAATTTTGGGTAGGTCGGGATTCGGTATTTCGTTTAGACCTTTTTAAAATCTTTTTTTGAAATTTCTGTTTCATGATAAGAAAAGTAAATCTTCGTATATAAATATAATGCTATTTAATTAATAATAACTAAATTAATTAACTTCTAATACTCTCTATCTTATAACAAAAAAATAAATCCCTGCACCAACCAAAATAACTGCTACAGCAATAATCAACCATAACCACCATTTTGATTTTTTTTCTAAGCCAGGTTGTGTCTGCCCTACAACTGGTTGTTGCACGACTTGCTGTCCTGTTGCCGGATTTGTTTGTACTTGTTGTTCCATTTAATCTCCTCCTATAAATTCCAGCAAAACTATTTTTATAAATCTTTTGCCTTTCTAAAAACCAAGTATCTCTCGCCTGAAAGTTCGAAATCATCTAAAATAACAAAATTATCCTTAATAAAATCAACCAGCCACTTTCTGTTTGCCCTGAAATTTTTCCTCTTTCCCATGCTCTTAGTTGCAAAACTCACGACAAACTTACCTCGCGAGAGGTTCTCGTGCCCTGAAAGGGTATCAACAAAAGGGACGATTTCAGATATCAGTTTTTTAGAATAATTCTTCTCCAGCATTTCCAAAGAATCAACTGTCTTAAACAAAAAAACAATTACTGGCTTTTTTTGTTTTTTAATTATCTCCTTGACTTTTTCAACCTCAAACAAACTTTTGTGAATTGCGTTTGCATTTAATTTGTTTTCCAAGAAATAACAATTCATTAATTTAACAAGTTGCCCCATTGATTCTATCGCTGTATAGCAAACATCAAATCCAAGTTTTTTAAAAAATCCGTAACTAAAACCATTGACTCCTGCACCTAAATCAATCACACTTAAGCTTTTGCCCTTAGTAAAAATATTCTCTTGAATATTTCTCGTGCCCTTTAGGGTATTCGGGGCCTCGTAGAGGTTCTCACACCTCCTTGGTGTACGCCCTTGGGTGTTTTCGTTTTTGAAAATTCTTTTGTAAATTTCTTCATAGTGTGGAAATCTTTCTCTCGTCGAAAAATGTTTATTCAAAACCCAAGAAGGACTTTTATTTTTAACATTCAAAAGTTTCAAACTTGTAAACGAACTAAAAACATTCCTCAATAAATTCCGCGTAAATTTAATTTTCTCCTCGTCGCAGTAATTTCCTTTATCAAATTTTGCAAACGCCAACTCAACATCTTTTCTCGGCAACTGAGAAAATTCCTTTTTTTGAATTATTTTTTTTATTAATTCTTGCTTATTCATTATGTTTTTAAAACAAACTTTGCTTAAAAGATTATGTTAACTAAAAACAGCAGTTTTTTGTGCGATTTCCGAAGAGGATTGCCGAGCGATTTCGTGGTAGGGACAAATTGGGAAATCAATCCCCATGCGAAGTCGGGAGTTGGAAAGAAATCGCTAAACCGCAAAGAGAGGGAAAATAAAAAAAAACCGCGAGGTTGTTTTTAATGGCTTCAACAAATCAATCGCCAGCATATCTAAAAGTGCAGGGCAAATTTTTGACGGCTCAGACCAGCGAGGAGAGATTAAATTTTTTAGAAGAAATGATTAAAGAATGCCCAAAGCATAAGTCATCGGAAAACATGCTCGCGAATTTAACAACCCGCTATAAAAAATTAAAAGAAAAAATAACCAAGGCGAAAAAATCTGGCAAGACCTCTAAAGTTGGAATAAAAAAATATGATTTGCAGGCAGTCATCACTGGTTTTTCAAATACTGGGAAATCGTCGCTGATGTCGGTCCTGACAAACGCCAGTCCAAAAATTTCCGACTATAAATTCACAACAACAAAACCAATAATTGGGATGATGAATTATTCAGGAACATTAATTCAAATAATTGAAAATCCTGCAATTGAGTCAGAATTCTACGACAAAGGTTTGACAAACACAGCCGACACAATTCTGATTCTCGTTGACAATTTAGAACAGATAAAACAAATTGAAAAGCAAATTCCAAAATTCCCTCAAAAGAAAATAATTTTGTTTAACAAAAAAGACAAGTTGACTGAAGAAAAAATCAGGAAACTTCATGCAACTCTTCAATCTAAAAAATACAACTTTGTTTTAATTTCTACAAAAACGCAGGAAAATATTGGCGACTTAAAAGATAAACTTTTCAGTAGCTTTAATAAAATAAGGGTCTACACAAAAGAGCCAGGAAAAGAAAAATCGCAAAAACCCATAATTCTAAATCAAAATTCAACAATCAAAGATGTCGCTGAAAAAATCCTGCATGGGTTTTCAGAAAAAATCAAGGAAACAAAACTCTGGGGTCCCTCATCAAAATTTTCCGCACAAAAAGTCGGGCTTAAACACAAATTAAAGGACTTAGATGTTGTGGAGTTTAAGACGCGGTAGGTTTTTAGAAATTCAGATTATACTAAACTTTCAAATTACCAACAAATTTCCCAAAAGGATCATAAAGTGGAAAATTCCAACCACTATTTAACTTTTTTCCAAATGGTAAAAGAACTCTCTCCATTAATTTATAATTCGAACCCCTACAGATGTATGATGGAAGACCGGTTTGTTTGATATATTCTCCAACAACATTTTCTAATTCAAGGGCATCAAAAGTGTCTTGAGAATGACTTAAATTTTTTTCTTCAAATATTACATCAATGTCCATTTCCCCTGTTCCAAATACATCTAATTTAATAATTTCACCACAAGTTTTAGAAACAAGGTCTCTTGCATTTCTGTGTTTTTCTATATTTTCGCCTAGAACATCTATATCATATGGATTAAGATTATATCTCATCCAAACTTTCTTTTTCATAATTAAACAAAATAGGGCTCGTTTTTAAAGATTGTTGTAATCACGCATAAGCTCTTTTCCACAACTCTTTCAGTTTCTTATCCTTTCTAAAATTCTCCAACAAAATATTAATTTCTTTTGCAACTGCGTTTTTCAAATCAAGCGGATGAAGTTTTTTCGCGACAAAATCTTTTGCAACTTCTTCATAATTTTTGTATTCTAAGTTTCCACCGAACTTTTCACTTCTTTCAATAATAAATTTGTTGCCACCGTCCTCCTTCATAACAAAAACAAAATATTTCAGCAACGCCAAAATCCCATTGTCTGGATTTCCCGCGACGCAATCTGCTTTGTTTATTTTTTTGCTCACTGTTTTTTCATCATTCAGCAAATCAATTTTCGTCGCCTCAATACTTGAACTCATTTTCTCCCCGACCAATCCGCGTATCATTGGATTCATTAATTCAATTCTTGAATCATACCCAATCTTTGGCAAATATTCCCGAGCATAAACCATGATTTTCCTCTGGTCAACTCCTGCAAACTGAATGTCTGCTTTCAAATATTCTTCATCAAGTGCTTGCATCAAAGGATAAATCAATCCAGAGACCTTTACATTTTCGCCGACCGCGCTTTTGATTCCTTCTGACGCTGCTTTTCTCGCATCATGCACAGAAGTCAAACTTGACAACTGCAAAATATCATACATGTATTCGGGCTTCAACTGCATCTCGCTTCCTTTGACAAACTCCAGTTTTTTAATGTCAACTCCAATTGTCTTAAGAATTAAACTAATGGCTCGTTCATAATAGTCGTATCTTTTCTCCAAATCAATCCATGGAACACTATCCAAAGCCGCGTGCAAATCTGCAATTAAAATTTTAACTTTTAGACCTGCTCTTAAAAAATCCGCAATCTTCAGCATTGGGAAAAAGTAAGCAATAGAAATACTTCCTGTCGGCATAGTTCCCCAATAAACGCAAATCTCTTTTTTTCCCTTTAACAATTTCCGCAAATCATTTTCTCCAATTACCTCCTGAAGATTTCGCGTGATCAATTCATATCTTTTGTCTGAGTTCATAACAAACAAAGAATTATTTAATTATTAAATGTTGCGTTTAAAATTTTAGAAAAATTTATCCAAGATTAGTTAATCTTCTTCTGGTTCACTAGCCAAAAAAGCCCACCAAGGTTTTTTAACTCCAATAATCTCTCCTGTCTCAGCGTCAACTTGTGCCTGAACTTGCATTCCTGCTCCGAACAATCCAAAAACTTTTGAAGGTCTTTCCGTGTTTACCTCATAAGCAAGTTTTGTTTGCTCGTCTCTCCCAACTTCTTTCAATTCAATGCTACATTCTCCTTCAACACAATTTTTTAATCTTAATCTTTGTAACGCTGTTTCAGAAGCAGTATTTGGCATAACTTTAATTTCTACATTTCTTCCGTTGCTTAACATTGTCTTTAATTTTGTCATGTTCTGGACTTGCTCTTGAGTCATGTTACAATCGCAATCAACTCCAATTCCTCCAACTTCTAATCTTACTTTGTTATTAGCCTGATTTTGGATTTTAATTTTCTCGCCTGCTTCCCCAACATAATCTCCGTCAACAACCCTTTTAACTCCTGATGCAAGTGCCTGTCCAGCTTCTTTAATTTCTGGGTTATCTATTCCTGTTCCTGACTCATGAATGCCCTGAGCAAACGCAAAACTCATAAGTAAAATTCCG
>DAOWFF010000064.1 GCA_030638105.1 archaeon
AAAAATCATATGATAAAAACTAAAATACTTTATGATGAAATTAAAAAAGATTTTGAAAGTTTTGATTATAAATTTTTAAAATGGCTAAAAGAAAAATATAAAGATAAATTTGATAAATTTAAAAATTATAGTAATAATGAATATCAAATCAGATATCTTTATTTTTATAAAGAAAAATTACCAAACGAAAAAATAAAATTCATGGATTATATAGAAACAGTTGAGGAGAAAAAATTAAAATATTTTGAACAAATAACAAAAATACTTAAATTTTCTAGTAAAAATGAGTTATTCAGATTTTTAAAATTAGATATTGGAAGAATTGTAAGAATTTCATCATCAGAATCTTCAAATAATATCAATACGGCAGTGATTTCTCCAGAATCTGTTTCTGGATTAAAAAATATCAAAATTGTTTCTTTCCTTATGAGAGCAGAAGATTTAATGGAGTGCGGGTATGTGTTACGGAAAGATAATTGGGAAGAATCTGCAGAATTATATCAACGATTATTAATCAAAAATAAAATTGAGTCAATTAGAAAGTATTTGCTAAAGTATGAACGAGGCTTTATTAATAATGTAATTGTAAGTCTTCCTCCAGATATTATATTTAGGAGGGATGGTGCTGAAAAAAAATTTGAGGAAATCAATCGTATAGAAAATTTAAAGATAGAAATACCTCGTAAAATAAATTCAATTGGGATTATTGATGGGCAACATAGAATATATGCTCATTATAAATCTGAGGGAAAAGAAGAATCTAAAATTGCTAACCTTAGGGATAAGTTACATATTCTAGTGACTGGTTTGGTTTATAATAAAGAGATTACCAAAAAAGAGAAAGTTGAATTGGAAAGCAAATTATTCATGGAAATAAATCATAATGCAAAAAAAGTATCTCAAGATGTATTGCTATCAATTGTTTCTTTACAAAATCCCTATTCCTTAAGAGGTATGGCGAGAAACATAATCTTAGAATTAAATAAAACCGAATTGTTTTTTGATAAATTTGAAACAAGCACCTTATATAAATCTGAAATTAAATCTACTTCCATAATCAAATATGTTCTTGCTGAATTAATGGAGAGAAGTGATGAAAAAGAATCTTTTTTCAAATATTTAGAATTTAAAGATAAAGAAATACTAAAAGATGCAAAAAATAAAGATTTTGAAAAAGTATTTGATTTATATATTAAAAAATGCGTGAAAGTAATTGATGATTATTTCAGTGCTGTTAGGAAAAACTTTAACACGGAATGGAATAACCCCAAAGATCACAAAATATTTTCTGTCGCATCAATAAATGGTTTTTTACTAGCATTAAAAAAATCCTTCAAGGAAATTGGAATAAAAGATTTTAGTTATTATAACGATAAAATTAAAAATCTTGATATTAATTTTAAAAAGAAAGATTTCCCATATAGTGCAAGTAAAGGTTGGGGAGATTTTTCACGAAAGATATTAAAAGAATGTTTCGGAATAGTTGAGAACTAGTTTTTAACCTTTCCTACTCTTTCCCTTGTGCCTCGCCCATCAATTTCATAAATTCCTCGCCAGTTTTTTTCAGATTATTATTCAGTTCAATTTTAACTTCTTCTAATTTTTTAATTTGCTTTTCAATTATTTTTTTTGTTTCTGGGATTGATTTTTTCACAAAGTTTTTTCCGCCGACATCAACGGTTAATTCTTCAGAAAGTAATTTTGTCTTTGCGAAAATTCCTTTTCCGATCGGCGCGAGAATTTCTTTTCCTGTTGAATTAATTAGTTCGTCAAGTCCGAAATTCAGTGAAGTGATTTCTGTGAGTGCCTGTTCTATTGACTGAAGTTGTTGCTGTAGTTGCTGGATCTGTTGCTCAAACATGCTTAATTTGAACATAAGTTCTTGTTGTTGGTTTTCCATGAAATTACAGAATTAAACGACTTTTAAAACTTTCCTCAGAATCATGCTGAAAATCATTGAGCAGATAAAGTAAAACCAGAACCAGCCGAGAAAGCCGAGAAATTTGAAACCTTCTAACGCAGGGGCTGAAAAATAATCCATGAACCATCTGAAAAATAAAATCAGCGGAACACCTGTGAACATCATTGGTCGCATGCTGTGTTTCATCAGTTCAATTGTAAGGGGGAACGCATTTTTCTGCATCTCAATTAATTTTTCAGGATGTTCTTTAAATTCTTTCATATCTTTTTGAAGTTGTTTTTGTTCGGCTTTTAATTCTCTAATTGTTTCCTGGTCTGTTACATATTTTTGGAGCAAAGTCATAATTAAAGAAATCGCAAAAATAATAAAAAGCATTCCGTAAGTTAGATTCATATTCAGCAAAAACCCCGCGGTCGGGTTTAAAATTGTGTGGGCAGTATTTTTTATAATAAGAATTTTATCCCAAAAAAAAGCAATTACCATTGATGCAAGCATCACAAAAACAACTGGTTTAAAACTTCCCTGTTTTGCCTGAGTTTCCATATTTGAAAAAGTAAAACTTGGTTTTTAAAGATTGGGATGTTCTTTTGGTTTGTTGTATTTTTGTAAAGGTAACAGAAAGAAAAGTTTATAAAGATTTGATTTCTGGAGGGGGTATGAAAACAAAACTCTCTAAGTTTATTGGAAGACCATTAATGAAAATGCCAGAATTTATTCCAAGTGTAAATTTTTTAACAGAATCTTTTGCAAAAGAATTTTTAAAAGAATATAATGAAAGAGTTCAATTTGATTATGGGAATAATCCTGTATTAAACGTTCTTAATTATGACGAAGGGGTTGTAAAAGGCTCAAATCCTTATGCTGTTAGTTTAGCAAATCAAATATTAAGACAAGAAAATTTAAGAACAGCAACCCATGTAGATTTAGAAAAGATATTAAAGATAAATGTTTTAGAGTTACAAGGAGTTTCTGAAGATACTGGTTTAATTCTAAGAAGGGGAAATTTTCCAAATGAATTGGCACAAGACTTAACAAAACAATTAGAAGAAAGAGGATATAAACTTACAAAAAAGCCATTGGTTATTTGGTTAAATCAATTAGAACTTGAAACTGATGAGAACTGCCCAGATGGATTAAAATTTGAATTATTAGAAAATTGTGAACCCTTTTATTCCCCAATATTAAATAAAAATGGAAGATTTTCATCTGAGGATGTGAATGAAAAAACGGGGTTTCCTATGAGATTGAGGGGGGGAGAAAGATATTTATATGGAAAAGGATCTGGTTTGTCAAAGTTAAATCTCATGAGAGACCTGTGGGTGAGTTCAATCGACCACGACTTAAAATATTCTAATTCTCGTGGTCGGATAGTTGTTATTGATGACAAAGCAACTACCAATAAAATTTCTGGCAGTGGTCATTACTGGTAAAGAAACAAATTAATTTCTAACTTTTTTCTGTCGGCAACAGTTGGTAACAGTTGGCAACACAAATCGGATTAACCGCCGACAAATTTTCTCATCATCGGGTTCATGTCTGTTTGATGTTGCTCAACAATGCTTTTGTAAAACTGGAACATAATCATGATTACAAGAAGTATTGCGGTTCCTGAAACCAGTGCACCGAGCAGATTTGTAACTGAAGCAAGAACTCCGATAGCAATTCCGCCCATAACTGTCAGAGGCATAATGTATCTGTCAAGAATGCTTTCTAAAATTCTTTGGTCTTGTCTAAAACCAGCGACCTGTAATCCAGATGACGCGATTTTTTGTGCTTGTGCTTTTGAATCCATTCCAGATGTCTTTACCCAGAATAATGCAAAGATTGTTGAAAAAAATACAAAGATTAAAATGTGAGTCAAACCTTGTAGCAGATATTTGAACATGAAACTTCCACGAATAGTCAGTTCTAACAAGTTAGTTGAGCCCATCCAGAATGCCAGACCTGAGACCGCTTGCCCTTCAATAAAATGTCCTAAAAAACCAAAATATGATGCGAATTTCGCAAGCCCCATACAAGCCCCGCCGTCTATAAAACATGGAGCAGCAGCGTTTTCAATCATTCCTCCGAAGAGCTGGATGTTTGCTATGAGTGCTGCAGTTAGAATTACTGGGATTACAGAAGCATAGAAAAACGACAACGGCCATTTGACCCCATAGCCACGAATTCTTCCGAATGACAAAGGGATTTCAATTTTCAGTGACTGAGCCCAGACAACTATTAGGAAGATTATAATTGTCGCTAAAATCGCAAAAAACGCCGACAAAAATCCGATTTGGTCTGGAGGGTTGCTAATCAGCGACTGAATCATTACCCAGCATTTACCAGCACAAGCAGTTCCCTTAAAATCAAAAAGACAATTTCTTCCCTGCTGATTTATGAACTGAAACGCACTTGTGAAAAGTCGCCAGCTCACTCCTGCTCCAATGAATAAACTAACACCCGAGCCAAAGCCCCATTTTGTTGTAACATCGTCCATATAAAAAATCGCCAGACCCCCGAGGATTAACTGAAAAATAAGCAGACCTGTGAAGCCCGGTTCTGCCTGAAGCCCCTGCATTAAAACATAAACCATTGCCTCAAAAATTATAAAAAAGAAAGTCAGAAGTTTCTGAATTCCTTGAAAAAATTTCTTTCCTTCTTCTGTTGAAGTGTCAATATTTATTATTCCAGAACCAGACAGCAACTGCAAAATAATAGACGCCATCACGATTGGACCAATTCCCAGAGATATTATGCTCCCGAAATCGGTTCCGAGAATTATCGCCAGATATTTGAATCTCTCAAGAGCATTATGCGAAAGCCCGAAAAGAGGAATGTTCGCGAGGACAAAAAACGCGACAAGAATTATCAGAGTCCATCTTAGTTTTGTTTTAAAGTCGAGTTTTTTTTCCTCTGGTTTTGTAACTTCAGGAATAAAATTGAAAATTTTTCGTAAGTTCATATTATTAATTAGAAAAAGGATTTTTAAAGGTTTTAGTTAAATAAGATTGCGTTCGTCTCTCCATTGATCGACATGCCCTTCACAATATTCTTTTAATGCACGAGTTCCCTGATTAGAGCGTTCGTCTAAAAGTTTTAATCCCTGATTTCCTAATTCCTTGGCATCCAATTCAAAATATTTTATCATAAATGCACGGAGAGATGTTTTTAATGTGGAAGAATCTGCACTAGCACTACGACAAAAAGATTTTAAATAATATTTTAATGCCTCAGCTTCCCCCCATTCTAATTTTATATTATAACTACTATAAATAAAAGATCTGGCTATCTTAGCTAATCTGTCAGAATCAATCAATTCATTTATCCTTCTTATTTCTTGGCTAGCATAATTTCTATGAAGATGTATGTGGCTAAACCATTGTTTTAATCTTTCCAACTGTTCATTTTTCTCGTGTCTTTTTAATAGATTCATTTTTCTTCCTAACTAAAATAATTTCTCCACCTAATTTTTTAACTTTTTCAATCGCAGTTTTAGAGGCCTGTTTTGCAGTTATAAAAAGTTTGTTTTTTATTTCTCCTTCTCCGAGAATTTTGTAGTTCTTTAAATTAATTTCAAATCCCTTTGATGTTTTCTTAGCATATTTTTCAATTTCTAATTCAATTTGTTTGAGGTTTATTCTTTTTCCTTTATCTCTTTTTGTTCCACGACTTGTTATTCCCTGTTTACCGAAATATTTGTTTCCATAAAGTTTATTCACAAGTGTCTTTTTATGGTCTGCTCTTTTTCCGCTTCCAGACATTCCTTTTCCTCCACGATGCCCTGTTTTTTTATGCTTTTTCCTCGCACCCCAACCATGAGTTCCCATTGCCCTTCCGTGCATTCGCGAAGATTTTGTTCTTTTTTTTGTTTTCATTTTGGATTTCTCCCTGTTTCAGTTAAATGGCTATAAATTTCCCGTCCCTTTTCTGTTTTTATGACAAGTTTGCTCCTCCTTGCATGTCCTTCTCTTAAGGAGCTATTTCTGTATTTTTCTTTCATCAATCGGCTTCTTGCTTGGTAATCTCCTTTTTTAATAATTTCTTTAACAGGAGTTTTGACTGGGAATTCTATTCTAAATTTATCACAATAATCCGCTCCTTCACAACTAAAAACCCCCAAATGAATAAAATTAAAAATTTGGTAGACAATATATCTTCCTTCCATTTTACAACATCCTCCCAATCAGCTCATTTATTTT
>DAOWFF010000017.1 GCA_030638105.1 archaeon
TCCTGAATTTTTCCAGAAAACCTTTATAAACCCTCTTCGCTGTATTTTATTAATCACAATGGCTAAACCAATTTATAAAATACAAAATATTGTTGCGACAACTTCTTTGGAAAAACCAGTTCCATTGACAAAGTTGGCGAGAACCCAGCCAAACACAGAATATAATCCTGAAACATTTCCTGGGCTTGTTTTGAGAATTAAAGAACCAAAGTCCGCTGTCCTTGTTTTCTCGTCGGGGAATCTTGTTTGCACTGGGACAAAGTCGGTTGCACAAGTGCGGCTGGTAATACAGGCAGTAATAAAACAATTGAGAAAAATAAATGTTAATGTTACTGTGAAACCAGTTATAACAGTTCAGAATATTGTTGCATCTGGGACAATTGATTTAAAATTAAACCTGAATTTTTTAGCATTGGAAATGGAAAATACAGAATATGAGCCAGAACAATTTCCAGGGTTGGTTTACAAATTAATAGAACCCAACGCAACTTTTTTGCTTTTTAGTAACGGCAAACTTGTTTGCACTGGAACAAAAAATAAGCAACAACTTGAATTTAGCATGGCAGAACTTTTGAAGAATGTTAAACGTGCTTTGAAAAATTATAAGAAATAAATCAACTATTTTCTAAAACTATTTATCAGACACATAAATCTATAAAAACTAAGCTCTTATTCTCTAATTATGCAAGAGGATAAACAGAGCAAATCAAAGACAGAAGAACTGATGATTGAAACAAAGAAATTTTTTGATGCTCATAAAAAAAAATTCGGCGACTCATTGCGTAAAGGCAATAATGTGATTTATTTGGATTTTCTTGAACTTACAGAATTTTCTAATAAACTCTCAGAAGAAATTCTTTTGAATCCCGAGGAAACTCTTAGAATGGTTGAATTGGCGATTGAAGAGGTCGGGCTGGTTAAAGATGTTAGGGTAAGGTTATATAATATTTTGAAAAGTCAGGAAATTAAGGTTCGGGACATTCGTTCAAAACACCTGAATGAGATGATTGTAATTGAGGGGATAATAAGACAGGCGTCAGATGTTCGACCACAGGTTGTGAATGCGAAATTTGAATGTCCGTCCTGCGGAACTGTTATTGCGGTTTTGCAAATGGAAAAAAAGTTTAGGGAGCCATCAAGATGTTCTTGCGGAAGAAGGGGCGGATTTAAACTATTGAGCAAGGAAATGGTTGATACTCAACGACTGGTAATTGAGGAAGTTCCAGAGTCCCTGCTCGGGGGAGAGCAACCAAAAAGAATGAATGTTTTTGTAAAAGAGGATTTGGTTGAACCGAAAATGGAAGAAAAAACAACTCCCGGGAGTAGGATAAAAATTATCGGGGTCTTAAAAGAAGTTCCTGTTCCGTTGCATTCTGGCGGGCTTTCAACAAGATTTGAATTGGCTGTGGAAGCAAATAATGTAATTCCATTGGAAGAAACATTTGAAGAACTGGATATTAGCGAGGAAGATGAGAAGAAAATTATAGAACTTGCTAAGGACCCCCATATTTATGAAAACTTGGCGAGGAGTATTACTCCGAGTGTCTGGGGTTATGAAGAAATAAAACGCTCTCTTGTTTTGCAATTGTTCAGCGGAGTTAAAAAAGTTCATGCAGACGGGCAAAAGAGCAGAGGAGATATTCATATTTTATTAATCGGGGATCCCGGTGTGGCTAAATCTGTAACCTTGGATTTCATGGCGAAAATTTCTCCGAAGGGAAGATATGTTGTTGGTAAAAGTGCGTCAGGTGCAGGGCTAACAGCGACGGTGGTTAGGGATGAATATTTAAGGGGCTGGAGTTTAGAGGCAGGTGCAATGGTTTTGGCGAACAAGGGTTTGGTTTGTATTGATGAACTTGAAAAAATGGATCCTGGGGACAGGAGTGCAATGCATGAAGCAATGGAACAGCAATCAGTTACGATTTCAAAGGCCAATGTTCAGGCGACTTTGCGTTCAGAGACATCTGTGCTGGCAGCTGCAAATCCCAAGTTCGGGAGGTTTGACCCTTATCAATCCATTGCTCAGCAGATTGATTTGCCTCCGACTTTAATAAATCGGTTTGATGTTATTTTTACTTTGAGAGATATTCCAGACAGAAAAAAAGACGAGAGAATTGCAATGCATGTTTTGTCTGAACATCAGAATCTTGGAGAGAATATGTTAATTCCGCGGGAACTTTTTAGAAAATATGTTGCTTATGCAAAACAGAGAATTCAGCCAGTTTTAACTGACGAAGCAGTTGCTGCGATAAAAAAATTTTATGTTGATTTAAGGAATAAGCCAGTTTCTTCTGAAAGTTCTATGAGGCCGATTCCGATTTCTGCGAGGCAGTTGCAGGCGTTGGTCAGAATGTCAGAGGCGTCGGCGAAATTACGGCTTAGTGAAAAAGTAGAAATAACAGACGCAAAAAAAGCAATAGGGATAATGAAATATTATTTGATGCAGGTTGGCTATGATTATGAATCCAAAACAATTGATGTTGACAGAATTTCCGGGAAATTTTCGTCGTCGCAAAGAAACAAAATATTTAGTGTTCGGGATGTTATTATTCAACTTGAAAGTAAGATTGGAAAAATGATTCCTGTTGAAGAAATTGAAAAAGAACTTGAAGGAAAAATGGACAAGACAGAAATTGATGATGCCCTGAACAAACTTGTTATTAACACTGAAATTTTCAAACCAAAGAGAGGATATGTTCAGAGGATGTAGTTTGCTGAAAATCTCACAAATCTTTAAAAACTATAATAGATTTTTCTTAAAATGAGTGAACAAGATAAATTTAAAAGACACACTGCATTTAAATTGCGAATTGGAGATGTTTTAACTGGAAAGCCAATGATGGATGGAGAGAGATTTTTGTTTTTGGAATTAGGAAGCAGGAAAATCGTTCGTGTAAATATAATCGGGAATATTGTTGATAAATACGAGAGTGAAGGAGAAAAAAAATATTCTTTTTTTACATTGGACGATGGTTCTGGGCAAATAAAATTAAAGGTCTTTGGCGACGATGTTGCAAAATTCAAAACAATTAGTCAGGGGCAGACAGTAACTGTAATCGGGCTTTTGAGATATTGGAATAATGAGACATATATTTCTCCTGGAATTATTAAGGAGCAGGACCCGAAATATTTGTTGATAAGAAAAATGGAAATTGAAAAGCAAAGAACAGAGTCATCAGAGCCAGTTGAAAAAACGCAGGTTGTGGAAATTAAGGACAAGATTTTAGGAATAATAAAAACATCTGAAGAACAGGGCGGGGTTGATATTGATAAAATAATTACTGACTTAAGAGAAAGTTCGCCAGAAATAATCAAGCAGGAAATCCAGAAACTCCTTGAAGAAGGAATTGTTTTTGAACCAAGACCAGGAAGAATTAGATATTTGGGTTAGAATTCTAAAAACTTTATAAAGTAGTTTTTCAAATTTAGATTATGACATATGAACAATTACTTGAGCAGGCGTATAAAAAAGTAAAGCAAGTTGATACTGGAAGTGCGAGGTTTGAGATTCCGAAAGTTCAGGGGCATTTTGAAGGGAAGAAAACTCTTTTGACGAATTTTGTTCAGATTGCTTCTCATTTAAGGAGGAAGCCAGAACACTTTCAGAAATTTATGTTGAGAGAACTTGCTTCATCAGGACAAATAGAAGGAGAACGACTTGTTTTGAATATGAAAGTTCCGAGTGCAAAGATAAATCAGAAAATAGAGGATTATGTTAAGGAATTTGTTTTGTGTAAAGAATGCGGGAAACCAGATACTGAATTAACAAAAGAAGACCGACTGGCTTTTATTCATTGTCTTGCGTGCGGGGCAAAGCATTCTGTGAGAAGTAAGATTTAGTAATTAAAGATTTTCTAAGTCATCACAATCTTTTATTAATTTATAACCTGGATTTGTGTTTGGAAGTGGTTTAATGCATTCACAAGGGTGAGTTTTTGGGGTCTTACCGTTACCGTGATATTTCTTTCCACAACTTATAGGATATTCTTCTCCATCTTTAGTTACCCTCGCGTTTGAACAAATTCTCCCTAATTTTTCTTGAGTTAATTTTTCAGTTAGTTCTGACATGATTATTATTTTAAAAATTAATTTAAAAAGATTTATGTTCTGCGAAAGTGGTTTTCCTGTTTTCAGATTAAAGGAAGGTTTAAAAAACAAATAACCCTAATAATTAAAGAGATTCATTAGAATTTCAATTAAATAAACGGAGGTTAAAATGGTAGTAACAGCTTATTGCGTTAAATGTAAGAAAAAAGGACAAAAAATGAAAGACCCTGCAATTAATAAAACTGCAAGAGGTGGATTTATGGCAAAAGGTCAGTGTCCTGATTGCGGAACTAAAATGTGTGCTATGATGTCTAAAGACAACGCAGAAAAAGCAATGGCATCTGGTGAAGCAAAAAAAGGTTTCTAAATTTTTTGCATTGTTTAGATAAATAGTAATTTTTAGAATTATTTCTAAAAGTTTATTAACTAATTCTTTTTTTATTTATTATGTTTGTAAAAATTATTAGATCTTACAGAGATATTGTTGCTATCTGTGATTCTGAATTGATTGGAAAGGTTTTTGTATCGCAAGAGGGCAATGATTTAGGAGAATCATCTGCAGGAGGAAAATTTCAGCTTGATGTGAAAGAGTCCTTTTTTAAAGGAAAGAAGGTCTCTGAAGAAGAACTAAAAAAAATAATTTGGAATATGTCTGGCGAGGATGCGATTTTTAATATTGTTGGGAATAAATCTGTTGGCGTTGCATTGGAAACAGGAATTATCTCTGAAGAAGGAGTGAAAAAAATTCAGGGCATTAAATTTGCAATGGTATTGATTTGAGACAAGTTTAAAAACACCGCCGACTTTTTGTAAAAATGGTTTATAAAAAAAATAACAATAATCAGGAAGAGCAGGTAGTTACAAGAGTGAAACTTCCACGGGGAGAGGAGGTTTTGGGAATCATAGAACAAAGGTTGGGTGGAAATAAAATGATGGTAAATTGTTTGGATGGAAAATCAAGAAATTGTAGAGTTCCCGGGAGATTGAAACGAAAATTGTGGCTTCGCCCAGATGATGTAGTTATCATAGCACCTTGGGAGTTGGACAAAGAAAAAGGGGATGTGATTTTCAAGTATCGTTTAAATCAAATTGCCTGGCTAAAAAAGAAAGGATATTTAAAAACAGAAAAAACAGAGTTTTAGTCCAAATGAAAAATTATAATTAAAAAAAGAACTTTTGAAATGACACAAAAAATTATTGCTCAGGGTGCAGAAGCAAAAATAATTTTATCAAATGGTTTTATAATAAAGGACAGAATAAAAAAGTCCTATCGTGTTCCTGAACTTGATAATAAAATAAGGAGAAGGAGAACGAGAGCCGAAGCAAAACTTCTTTTCAAAGCGTCAGAAATAATTAAATCCCCAAAACCTTTTTTGCAGAAAGAAGAAAATTATAAAATAAAAATGCCTTTTATAGACGGCGAAAAACTTTCAGAATATCTTGACGATTTCCAATTAAAAAAACAAAAAAAAATTTGCAGACAAATTGGAAAGGGCGTTGCAAAACTTCACGAGCAAAATATAATTCATGGGGACTTAACAACAAGTAATATGATTCTGAAGAACGATGAAATTTATTTTATTGACTTTGGTTTGGGATTTGTGAGTCGTAAGTTTGAAGACAAGGCAGTTGATTTACATTTGCTGAAGCAGGCACTTGAAGCAAAGCACTTCAAGAACTGGGAAATTCTTTGGAAAGAAATTGAAAAATCTTATTCAAAATATGAAAATTCAAAAATAATTTTTGAACGATTAAAAGCAGTTGAAAAGAGAGGAAGGTATAAGGGTTAATTCCTAAACCCTTTTTCTACATCTTGCCCATATCTCCTATAGTTCTCGTGCATTAATCTTGTATTATATCTATCTTCTAAAATATTTGCAAATTCCCAAATAAGTTTACTTGCATTCTTCACTGGAACTCTTATTCTTCCTTCAAGTTCTCTACCAACCCTTTGGTCATGAGAATGTATATCATGGCAATTATTTAACCAATGATAAAAATGATTTACAACTTGCGAAGGCATAACTTCAGAAACTCTTTTTAAAATATTTTGGCTAAAGATAGGTGGCACGCCAGTGGGAGAATAGAATAATGAAACTGGTTGTTTAATTGACTTAATTTCATAAGGTAGTGAACTATCATCCCCTTCAGGAATAAAAGAATCCTCAATTACTCTTGTGTCTAAATTTTTAGGATTTTCAGTAATTTCAAAAGGTAAAAGAAAAAAAGTCGTGAGGTCGTAATCCATTTTATCTTCAACGACATCAAAAGTTGTTCTGGGATTTTTTTCAGATTTTTTTTCTTCATTTGCAGGCCAAATATCAATATGATTTGAATTAGCACTTAATACGCGCATAGGGTGGTTCTTATGCACTTTAAAAATATGAAAAACTGGAGAATTTATATCTTTTTCAAAAGGAGTATTCTCTTTGTGTAAAAAACCATAATTAAAAGGATTGGCTTCTGCTACAATAAAACCTTCTCTCACTATTTTTGAATCAACAAGATAAAAATTGCCTTTCTTATTTGCCCACATAAAATTTATTATGTTTAATAGTTTATTAAGATTTATCTCTTAAGAAATATATAATAGCCCCACCAAACTCCCGACCTCACTCGTCACTGGATTATCGGTTTCTCTCGTGAAATCGCTCGGATTCGAAATTAAA
>DAOWFF010000021.1 GCA_030638105.1 archaeon
AAAAAATAAAATTAACAATTAAAAAACAGGACTTTGAAAATGCCCTAACAGAAATTTCCAAGCAAATTGGGCAAATCGTAGAAACCAAAGAACAGGAAATAGAAAAAATAAAAAATAAAATAATTTCTAAAAAAAAGAAAACTAAAAAAAAGTTCTAAATAGGTAAATTTAAAAGTGTGCACACCGTGTGCATGTGGTATGTACAACACAAAATATAGTAAAAGCAAGAATTAATATCCATAAAAATTCAAACAGAATTCTGAAAATTGTAAAAGCAAAAGAAAATTTAAAAAATAAAAGTCAGGCAATTGATTTTGTTACTGAATTGTATGGAAAAGAAGTTCTGGGACAAAATTTTGAATCAAGGAAACAAAAAAATTCAAGAAATTTATTAAAAAACCTTTTCTTAGATCTGTTAAAAATTTTTGAAACAAAAAAGAAACCTTAAGTTGTAATGCTGGAATAGTAACAAATGGAAAGGTTTATAAACGAAAATTTATGTAATATATTATGGAATTCGTAAATGTTTTTGATGAAGAAAGAAGATTCGTTAGGTTAGAATCTCATAAAGATGGACAAAGTGGGCAAATAAATAGTGATGGGTTCTCATATCTTTATATGAGAGAATGTTTCAAAGAAATTGGGCAAACTATGGGATTGGAAAGACAATTTCCATATACAATTGATAAATATGAATAATCACCTTGTCGTTACAATAATTTCGTCCCCAACTAAAACCGTGTGTTCTGCCTGACTAACTTTGCTGTGCGAGGTTTCTACAAGTTGCGGAAACTGGTGCAAATTTCCCTGTTCTTCTAATTGTCTCAAACCAAACAACGCTTTTGTCCCGAATTTTTTCACAATCCATCTTGAACAAAAAGGCAAAGTGCTGTATTCTTCCTGAACATATTTTAAAATTTCCCTCGCTGTCTGGCTCCTGATATTTTTTGTGTCAATCAGCATATAAATCCCAGACGGCTTTCCATCGCGCACTTTCCCGCTACCAAAACTCGCAAACGGTTCTATAGCATAAAGTCCTTTTTTCAAAACAATATTTTTCCCGGTCTCAACATTCGGAATAGTCAACCCAGCGTGCAAATCATATTTTTTCATTTCATGCCCAGACAAATTAATCACTGGCGACGCACCATGCCCCACAATTGTTTCCTGAATTATTTTTCCAACATCTGAAACCAAAACATCTTCCTCCAAAAACTCAATCGCATTTTCCAGCGCCTTTTCACTTGCCTGAATTAATTTTTTATTTTCCTCGCTATCTTCCAAATCAACAGAAAACGCAGTATCAGAAACCCAGCCATCAACATGAACCCCAAAATCAATTTTTAAAATTCCTGAAGCAAGGGTTTTATCGTCGTGCGAAGGAGTATAATGTGCAGCGATTTCATTAATGCTTAAATTTGTCGGGAAAGCCGACTTGCCCCCAAGTTCAATTATTTTGCTCTCTATTTTTTCAGCAATCTCTAACAAAGACGCATCTTTTTTTACAAAAACTCTTACAAATTCCCTAACCTGCGATGCAATTTTTCCTGCGAGCAGAATTTTTTCTGTGTTCATATAATTATTAAGATGAAATTAGTTTTTTAATGTTTTGTTATTTTTCAAAACGAAAGTTTTATATAGTTATACAAGTATGTATAACCATGCCACAAGCAATGTTAGAAAGAAATATTTTACACTATCCTCAATTAGATACAATTCTGAGGATGGAAAATTTTATTAGAGAAAACTCTGGAGAATACAAGAAAAAAGCTCTTTGGGAATCTTTACCTAAAAAAATGATTTATCAAACTTTTTGTGTAATTTTTGATTATCTTTTAGAATCTGGAAAAATAGCTCGAGATAAGGAGGGCTGGGTTGTTTGGATTTGGAATCCAGAACTAGTCCAAAAATATCTAAATAAACCTAATTTAAGTTGGAGAAAATGAAATCAGAAATAGAGTGTGCAGATGAAAAAGTTAAGAAGAATTTTGAAGAATTAAAAGATTCAAGAACTGAAGATAAGAAATTGT
>DAOWFF010000068.1 GCA_030638105.1 archaeon
GGGTGCATTTTTTTCGGTCCGTAAACCGCGGCGATTGCAATAGTATCGCCAAAACTAAACACCGCACTTCCGTCAGCATTTGGCACAACTCCGACTTTTGCCTTCATTTCTCTCAACTCATCAACTTTTCTTCCGTCTGGTCGTTTAAATTCTTTTGTCATTTTATATCATTGCTCCTATTTTCGGATAATTATCATACCTCACTGCCCTCTCAATTACATCCATGCGAAATTCCGCTGACTTATGTTTTTCTGAAAATTCTTCATTATTTGGGTTTTGAGTAAGATAAAGAGTGCTTTTGATACTTTTTAAAATTCTATCATACACTGAAATATATTCTTTAGAATTTGTTTCTAAATCACTTAATTTCGCTATTCCTTTCATCCAAATTAAATAGAAATATTTATCTTGTGATTTTGTCATTTTATTTTCTCTCCTCCTCAAACCATTTTTTTACTTCTTCTGTTAGACCGCTGATAAATGAATTTTTTGTAACAAACAAGATTGCTTTTTTCGCGAACAACTCGTCTTGTATCTTGTTGCCTTTTATCCAGACCAATCCGTTTTGCCCGACAGTAACCTCGCATTTTGTGTTGTCTTTTATCAGGTTTATCATGCTCCCTTCTTTTCCAATCACCCTCGGAACTTTGTTTGAATTTATTTTTAAAATTATTCCCTCGTCTGCTTTTCCCAGATTTCTCGCTTTAATACTTAAGTCAATTCCTCTTTTGTTTATGTTCCATATTTTTGCAATAACAATATCCCCTATGCCCATGACTTCTTCTAACTCGTTCTGGTTTACATATCTGGGAACTTCTGTTAATGAAAGAAATCCGTTATCTGGCGCGTAAATATTTATAATCCATCCGTTAAATGTAACATTCTCAACCTGCCCGATGACAACATTCCCTTTTCTTGGCTGATAAACTCCCGATAAAGATATGACTTTCACAAGTCGGTTTGATTCTTCCACTAATCCGTATTTCAGAGAAATAATTTCGTTGTTTCTTTTTTCTGTTCCTTCCCCAGGTAAATAATCCTCGCCTTTAGCGATTACTTCTCCAGGTATTGTTATTTTTCTGTCAGTCATTTTATTTCTTTCCTTACTTGTTTAATAATTTTTTGGCTTTTTAAATTATTCATTTTGTTCATTTACCATTTTATCATGAGAAACCCATCCATTATGAAAATAACACATTTCATGGCTCTCTTCACAAAGACAAGGATATTTGGCTTTTGTGCACCCATGCATATAAGGACAATTATTTTCTGGAGTTGTTTCTATTTCTAGATTACTCATCTGCTTTAATTTCCTCGCTCAAAGCACTGCCGTGAGTTACTGAATTTAATTTGTCGTAAAAATCAATAATTATTCCTGCTGGAACATCAACCACAACTTCCAAACTCCCGTCGTCAAGCCATTTTTCTTCTTCCTTGTATTGATTTATTACTCCGTAGACCTTTCCAGTGTGAATTGCTGGAACAGTTATCTTAACTTTTTTTGTCTCAATTTTTATCGGGATAAACTCGCTGATTTCAGAAATAATATTTTTAATCTGGTTTTCAACTGCCTGATTTTTTATATTAACATGGGCTTGCTCTAACGCACTTTTTATTCTATCTGCTGTGTGCGGGTTTCCTGTCTGCGGGTCAATAGCATTGCTCACCAAAAAATCAACAATCTGATTAAACTTTTTTTCCTTTTCCTCGTCCCTGTGTTCCTGACTAACAAGAACCTCGCCGTCTTTAATTATTTTTTCAACAATTGTCTTAACATCTGTTGTCTTGAAACTTTCTTCTAAATCAGAATTAGACGCAACATCTCCTTTTTTCAAATCGTGGAAAATTCTGTCGCCCTCTGCTTCTATTGAAGAAATTTCTCCTTTTTTAAATTTCAGAGCCTCATCTAAGTCAACCATGATTTCAAAATTTTTCCCTGCTTGTTTTATTCTCGCTGTTGTATTCATTTTAATTCAATAATACATTTTATTTTTTTGACTAATCCTTTTGAATGTTCAGTATCAAAACTTCTTAGAGATTCTCTCATATTTTCTATTAGTTCTGTTTGTTCTTGTGACAATGCTTTATAGTTTACTCCACTTAAAGTATAACTAACACCTTGTGGTGTTCCGCAATATTCTTCTCCCATCTCAAAAATAATTCTTTTCTTCATCTTATTTCACAAACTCCTCAATTTCTTTTCCTTCTAATCTTTTTAATTTCTCGTCGCTGTTTTTAATATAGACCAATTCAAATCTACTAATCTCAAAATTCTTTTCCTGAATTTCTTTAAAAATTTCCAACCCGAGTTTAACGCCTTTTTTTATAGATAATTCAGAGTTATATTTTTCCCGTAATTTTGCTTTTATTTTCTCGTCGTTTTCTCCGATTGCATTTACATAATATGAAAAATAATTTCCAGTTACATCGCTTGTGTAAAGTTCTGTTTTTTTTCTGTTTATGCCTGCAATCATCAGCGAAACGCCGAAAGGTCTTGCACCGCCGTATTGTGTGAACTGCTGTTTTATATTCGCGACATCTTTGATTATTAATTCTGGTTCAATCGGCGAGTCATAAGTTATCCTGTGTTGCTGTGCCAAAACCTGTGCCCTTTCAATCAAAACCCGTGCGTCTGAAACAATCCCTGCAACACTTGAAATAAGATGAGAATCAATTTCATGAATTTTGTTTGCCGAACTCTGCACGATTAATTTGTCTTCTATTCTTTTGTCGGCGATTATAAAAACCCCGTCAGAACAAGTCATTCCAATACTTGAACTTCCAAGTCGCACTGTCTTCTCGGCGTATTCTACCTGAAGCAAATGACCCTCTGGCGAAAACATCGTCGCTGTCCGGTCATAGCCCATTGCCTGATGTTGCATATCTATTGGCATATCCATTGTATTTTTGAGAGAATTTATAATAATTTATTCTGTTTTCTCTGTGTGTAAAAATTGGAAGAATTGTCTATTTTTAAGGTTTTCGGGTGTTTTTTTGAGCGGGATTTTAGGGAGAAATTATTTCAAAACATTATTAAAATCTTAATTTATGATTATTGCATGTTTAACAACACAAAAATAAAAAAGAGAGTTGATATAAACGAATTTGTTAAGTTTATTAAAGAATTTAACAAAGAATACATAGAATGCACAGACCATACATTTGTTAGATTAAGCCAAAAACAAAGAAAAATATTTACATGCGAAGAATTAAAGAGAATTTTATTTGATGAAAAACCATTTTTAGTTGGAATTCAGCATAATGAGAACTACGCAGTTTTTTATAAGCATAAAAATAAAAATCTTAAAATAATACTTGGAATAAACTCCCAAAAGATTAATATAGTTACATTTTATTATATAGAACAATGGCAAATACCAAAAATATAAAAGAAAGGAATTTAGAAGCAGAAGGAGAAATGGATTATGATTTTGCAAATGATATTTTGTTTTTCAAATTGAAAAATAGGGAATATGACTTTTCATTAGAAATTCATAATATGGTTCTTGATATTGATAAAGAGCAGTTTATTACAGGAATTCAAATTTTTGATGCTTCTGAATTTTTGGGAATATCTAAACACAATTTAAGAACAATCCCAAAATGGCAATTTAAATCAAAAATAAATCAAGGAGTAATTGAAATTCGTTTGCTTTATAAAATAAATATCAGAAATAAAATCATAGAAAAAACTCCGATTATAATTCAGGAAAACACAACAAAATTACCAAGTCCGCAGATGGTTGTTAGTGTTTAGGATTTTTGGAAAGATTTTTTGGTTTGTGATTGAGAAATAAAGTTTAAATGATTAATTACTTTTCATACAGAATTATCCATATTTATTTAATTCTGGCTGTAATAATGCTATGGCAAAGCTTTCAAAGAACATCCTTTCTTTTGAATCTTCAATCTTTAAATATCTCAATTTATACTCTCCAATTTTTTTTGAATAACTTGCCTTTCCTTTAATCATCATATTGAGGTCTGAATTCCCATTTGTTTTTTTATGGTCAATCATTCTTCTCCGAAGAGGAAGAGTTTTCGTTCTTCCAACATATATGGCTTTTTTAAAATTTGGTTTGCTAAAAACATAAACTGCAGGAAAATTAAAACTATCTTTGTTTTTAATTAAATAATCTAATTTAACTATTTCAGAACCTAGCAAATTTCTCAATTGCCTCATCAATTTTATATTCTTTTTTTCAATTTCTATCATCTTCTCCCCTTCTCAAAACTTTTTTCTATCATTTTTTCCCGCCTAATCCCTTAAGCGTCCCGCTAACTTTTTCAACACTTATTTTTTCAGACCAAACACAAAGTGAAGCCCGAACAGAATCAAGCATCTCGCGGTTTATAGAAATAACTGAAAAATTCTGCTCTGATTGAATCCAACCCAGCCCTACTTTAGACATTCCAAGAACTCCGATAAAATCCAGAATCGCGTCTTCAATATTTTTCTTGAGGTCTTTCCCCCGAACTAACAGATATCTTTTCTTTTCGCGAGCAGATGGTTTAAGCGGTTTCATTCAAAATAACCTCTGCACAATTTTTGGATGAATGGGAATTTTCCTCTGGACCTACTCGGTATATTCACTTTCATAAATAATTAAAGAAAAAGAGGTTATTAAAAGTTTTGAAGTTGTCTTTAACTTTCTAAAACATTTTTAAACTAACAATTCTAATTAAATAAAGAGGAATAAAATCTAAGTTGGTTATATATGATTTTAATCAGAGGTAATTTAAAAAATTGCTTGAAAATCAAAAAACCGTTTATGCCCTTTAGGGTACTTAGGTTGTTTTGATTTAATATGGAAATTCACACTATCGGAGGTTTTAATGAAGTCGGGAAAAATATGACGGTTGTTCATACTGGGGATGATGCGATTATGTTTGATGCAGGGGTCTATTTGCCGGCGGTTATTGAATTGCAAGAACAAGAAGCCCAGCAGGAAACTTATTCTGAAAAAAAATTAAGAAACATTGGAGCCCTGCCTGATGATTTGCTTTTAGACAAACTCGGTTTAAGAAACAAAGTAAGAGCCATTCTTTTAGGACATGCACACTTGGACCATATTGGGGCAGTTCCTTATATGGGCTACCGTTACAATGCTCCTGTTGTTGGAACACCTTTCTCAATAAATGTTTTAAAAAAAATTATGCAGGACGACAAAATCAGAATTCCCAATCAGATAAAAACAATTAACCCAAATTCTTCTCTGACAGTAAAAGGCAAAAAAAATTACAAAGTTGAATTCCTTAATGTAACGCACTCAACAATTCAGACATCTATGATGGCTTTGCACACGCCAGAAGGAGTAGTTCTTTACGCCAATGATTTTAAACTGGACAAAACACCAGTGCTCGGGCTTCCGCCAAATTATGACGCATTAAAAAGAATTGCAAAGCAGGGCGTGAAAGCATTGATTGTTGACTCGCTTTATTCTGGCTTAGAAGCAAAAACCCCGAGCGAAAAAATAGCAAGGGCATTGGTTGAAGAGGTCTTAATGACTGTAAAAAACGAAAAGTCGGCAATTTTCGTGGCAACTTTTTCTTCACACATCGCGAGATTAAAAACAATAATTGATTTCGGGAAAAAATTAAACAGGAATGTTTATGTTATCGGAAGAAGCATGAACAAATATATTTCTGCTGCCAAGGATGCCAACATGTGCCCTTTTTACAAAGATATTGTTATCGGAAGTTACAAAAAACAGGTGGAGGCAATCTTAAAAAAAGTAAGCAAGAACCGTGAAAATTCTTTGGTTATCTGCACAGGTCATCAGGGAGAACCAGGAAGTATTTTAGATCGGCTCGCAAGAAAAAAACTTCCTTTTGAATTCAAGCCAAACGACAATATAATTTTTTCTTCAAAAACAATTCCCACTCCTGGAAATATTGCAAACAAAGGCAACATGGACAAGCGCCTGAAAAAATTAGGAGTCAGATTGTTTGACAATGTTCATGTTTCTGGGCACGGCGGAAAAGAGGACTTAAGAGATTTAATTTCAATATTAAATCCTGAAAATATAATTCCTGCACACGGCTCAACGCAGCAACTAACCCCTATGGTTGAACTCGCAAGAGAAATGGGTTACAGGGCAGGAAAAGAATGTCATCTTATGCACGACGGGCAGAGTTTGAAATTATAGATTAAATTCTCAATCCCACATTTTTTAAATATAGATTTCTTTAATCTTAAATGATAAATCCAGAAATTCTTGGAGGACTAAAATCAGCGATGTTAAGGGGAGAGTCAGTTAAACAGGCAATGATAAGTTTTTATAATGCTGGTTATAAAAAACAAGATATAGAAGATTCTGCAAAAACATTGTTACAACTTCAACAACCTGTTCAACAACCAGTCCAGCAAGCACAACCTGTAAATGAAAAATATCCAAAATATATTCCTGCAAAACCTGTTCAACAACCTGTTAAGATTTCTCAAAAAGTTTCAAATTATGGAATCCCTAGGACTAAAAAACAGCCCAAAAAAATAATTCAAAAACCAAAACCAGTTTCACAACCCCAAAAAGTTTCAAATTATGGAACTCCTCCAACTAAACCAAAAGGAAAAATAGCAATTCTCATCCTGGTGTTTCTTTTACTTTTTTTGCTGGGAATTTTAGTAAGTGTTTTTTTCTTTAAAGAAGAATTAATAGATTTTTTCAACAAACTTTTTAGTTAAAATGCCGGAAATTTATCAGCCAGAACAGGATTCTTTTCTTTTATCAAAAGTTATTAAAACCAAAATTCCAAAATTAATAAATAAAAACAAAAATTTAACTTTTTTAGAAATCGGATGCGGAAGCGGAATTCAACTTAAAACCGTCTTAAATTCAGGAATTAAAAAACAAAATATTTTTTCGTGTGATATAAATCCTAAAGCAGTTGAGCATTGCAAACAACTTGGATTCCAGTGTGTAAAATCAAATTTATTTGAAAAAATAAAGGGGA
>DAOWFF010000011.1 GCA_030638105.1 archaeon
AGTGAAGGTAAGACAAAAACACTGCTTTCTCTTAAATATTTTTCTGGATTATTAGACCATCCTTTAAATAAGATTCTTTTTTTTATTCCTAAACTTTTTGCCAATATTTTAAGGTTTTTTTCTTCAGCCCCTCCACCCAAGATTATGAGATTCCCCTCACTTATATTACTAAATATTTTTATTAACGAATCAATATTTTTTTCTCTTGTAAGTCTACATACTGCTATAATATTTTTCTTTTTCAAATTAGATAGTTTAAAATTTTTATTTAATCCTGGAGAAATCTTTTTTATTTTTTTTATGTATTTTCCGTACAAACTTTTACATTGATTTCGAACACTTTCACTAAGAGTTACGATTTTTAAGTTTTTTACTCCTTTTTTTTCAAGATGGGTAATTAATTTTGATTGCAAATAATACCTAATCATTTTTACAAACTCCATTTTTTTCCATACGGCTTTAAAATAAAATTGAAGAAATTGTGGAGCAACATACATAGTATTTTTACTACCAAATTTCTTTTTAAAAGGTTTCATAAAAAGAAAATTAAACGAGATAGCTAAGTCAAATTTTTCTTTTAATTTATTAAGTTTTTTGCTAACTTCTTTTTGGTGCCAAATTGGCCATGTCCAAATAAATCCTTTTGGAAGCATGGGAGAAGGGTATCTGATTATTCTTATGTCTTGGTAAATTTCTTTAGGAGACAATTCATTTTTTCCATTACTTGCAAGAACTGTTACTTCATGGCCTTTTTTTAGAAATTGTTTTGCCATTTCGATCATGTGGGTTTCAATCCCTCCTAAGACCGGGTAGAAATTAGTATTTGCCATCAAGATTTTCATTGTTTCTCAAAAAGCAAGTTTAATATTTCTTCAGAGATTTTTCCTTGATTTTGAATCTTTTTTGTTATTGCAGATACTTTGCTTATTTCTTTCATTTCCCTCTCTTTGATAAAATTAATCCCTTCTTCAATTGCTTTTTCCCACATCTCTTTTCTTTCAACTTCGCTTGGAACAGGTATATCTATCCCCCCAAATATTTTTGATTCCCCTTTTTTAACAAATTCAGAATAAACTTTTTTAATCCATTTTAAAGCCCCTTTTTTATTTCTTGGGTAAATTAAAACAAAAATAGAAATAATTGCGGCGTAGAAATAATCTTCTTTTGAAATTCTCATCCCAGTATTTTTATTTACTCTATTGCAGGATTCCATGGCTTTTCTTAGAGAAATTCCTCCTCCAATTTTTCTAAACCAATCATCTCCTTCAAATTTTTGCTCGCTTTTTAATCCATATGCCCCATGGACACACTGAAATTTTGGATCTGGTTGAAAATAAATTAAATATCCATTCTCAATTACCTCTAATCCAAATTCCCTATCAAGTCCTCTCCCAATAACATTATTTTTGAACCCTCCAACTTCTTGTTAACATTTTCCTCAACATAAAGTAAATGTGGAATTCACATTATTAACTAAAAAAGAAGATAAAATATGAAGCTCAACATCAAGAAACTTTTCTTTTTCCTCTAAATATTCCAATGGAAAGGCATCTTTATTTGTGGCATATACCCCTCTTATGAAATCAATTTTACCTATTTCTTTTTTAGAAATGATTTTAGACGGTTTGCTTGACCTAAAATAAGTTGGCATATTTATTAATCCCACATTTACTCCTTTTTTTTCTAATTCTTCAAAAGTATAAACTGCTCCGAATGAAGCGTATGGCGGGACAATAGCATCATCGTCCATGAAAATAATATATTTTGAATTAGCAGGCACACTTCCAATATGTCTTGCAATAGAGTTTCCTCGTTTTTGTTTGTTTTTAATGTAAATTATTTTTACATTTTTTTCCTTAGCTTCCTCTTTAAACGAATCAACTACTTCTGCGGTGTAATCTTCGCTATGGTCATCCACAATAACAATTTCGTTTATTGCCGGTTTTTGCAACAGCAATGATTTAATTGCCCAGCTTAAAGGATTAAGTTCTTTTTTTAAACCGTTTGGTTTGTAAGGACACCGATTATATGTCGGAATAACTGCAGAAACATCCAATTTGTCATAAGGCAATTTAAAATTATCAAGATAATCAACTTTGTAATATGGTTTTTTTATTTCTTCTTCAAAGGCCTTTTCAATATCTATCTCTTCAGAATCTTTTGAATTCTTGTTTTTAGACATACTCCAACAACCTATTTTGAGTATAAAAGGTTTATTATTTGCGATTTTTGTATGTTTTGTAATTACTAAAACTTTAAAAAAGAAAATTTCTTTTTACAATGATAATTAAATACGAGGTAAAACAATGGAAGAAAACGAAACACAAGAAGCTACTGAAACTGAAGAGACACCAGAAGTTAAAGAAGAAGAAACTACTGAAACCGAAGAAACTTCAGAAACAGAAACTCCAGAAGTTGCTGACGAGGAATCTGAAGAGAAGACAGAAGAAACTTCAGAAGAACCAAAAGAAGAAACTTCAGAAGATTCAGAGTAAATCAATTTATTTTTTTTATTTATTTTTTTTATCAACAGGTTTATATATTAAATCTGCCATTTTTTTTAATGGTTTGGAAAATAATTTTAAGTTTCATTTTTATTTTATTTTTAATTTTGTCTCTTGTTTTTTACTGGCTTGTGCCATTCAGAACAATTGAATTTAGCACGCAATCAGAGAATTCTAATTTTAGTTTAAACAATTATGTGGAGGGAAATATGCAGTTCTATCCGAACATGAGGTATCAGGACTCAGAAATTTCTTATCGTATTGAAGATTGCTCCCTGAAAAAAACAAATGACATGGAACAGGCGTTTGAGATAATTTCAAATTTGAGTGTTCTGGAGTTTTATCCCGTGGATTTTGGAGAGAAGATTTCTGTAACCTGCGACGAGAAAACCAGAATTGAAGAAGGACTGTTTATTGCAGGAGAGGGCGGACCAACAAACATAACAAAGTCCGGGAATTTTTATGTTATTTCAAAAGGGAAAATTTTGCTGATAAAGGACTCAAAATGCCGAAACCCGAACATTGCTTTGCACGAACTACTTCACGCATTGGGCTTTGACCATTCGGAAAATTCAGATAATATCATGTTTTATTTAAGTAAATGCGAACAGGTTATTGGGCAGGATCAGATAAACCTGATAAACGAAATTTATTCTGTTCAAAGTTACCCTGACATTGTAATTGAAAATGTGTCGGCAGTTATGAACGGAAGATACCTTGATGTGAACCTGAGCATTAGAAACAACGGACTTGCGGACTCCGAAGAAATGGAATTATTAATTTATGCTGACCAAGAATTCATAAAAGAAATTGAACTTGACGCATTGAAAATCGGGCACGGAAAATTGTTGATGCTGACTCATGTCTGGATTAAAAAAATAAATGTAAATGAAATTGAGTTTGTGATAAATTCAAGTTTTGATGAGCCGGAAAAAAATAATAATAGAATTAAAATAGGAATAAAAAATAAAAATTAATCGTCTAATTCAAGTTCGTCGATGGTATCATCAAGAAACTCTTCTTCTTCGTTAGAAATTTTGTTTAAATCTTTTCCCATTGTTTAATGGACGCCTCATTTATTTATTCTTCAAAGAAAAAAGTTCTTTTTAAATATTTCTATGGGGGAGAATTAGAATTAAACATAGTCAAGTGTCTGCTGTTTGTAAACATGAAACAGATAGAAAAATTAATTACTCAAATCTGTGTGAAAATAAAAGAAGATATTACATTATAGAAATCTTTAAAAATTAAGAATTAGATTTTAAGATTAAAGGAAAATAAAATGCCTGAAGAAAATAGTTATAATGTTGTTTTTGAATATACTCAAGAAGTAGAACATCCAAATTGTAGATACTGGAGAAGTTATAAGAATGAAGAAGAATTTAATGAACAATATACTCCGCAAATTCAAGAAATACAAATAGCAATTGCAAAAGATGTTTCAGACGAAAGAGCAATTGAGATTTGTGATGAAAGAAGGGATTTATCATTGTCTGCTAAAATGTCTGATATGCCTAACATACCTAGAATGTCTGCAATTCTTGAGGAAATGTTTAGGTGAACTATTAGTTAATAATTTTTTTCTTTTCATACAAAATTAATCAACAACACAATCTTTAAATATCTAGTAATGTAATAAAATTTATCCCTGCGTAGCTCAGTGGTTAGAGCGCTTGGCTGTAGAATATCTAAGGTGGAGATTCAATAATGATTACTATGAAACCCCAAAAGCCAAATTTCAGCAGAACCCGAGAGATCCCCAGTTCGAATCTGGGCGCGGGGATGCATGGGGCTTTATGCCCCATTTTCTTGTTCCAGAACTCAAGCTTAAATTCCGTAGTGTTTTAGTTTGTTCGACGAGCAATGTCCACGAAATGATATTTGCGAAGCCAAACTTAAAAATTTGAGTGGGCTTGGGAGCATGGGTGTGGGGATTTATTAGTTTAAATTTTAAGACAAAGAAAATGGAAAGAATTTTATAGAACATAAAGACTAACTTTTAATTAAACTAAACAATCTTTCAATTCTTTTAGTTTCTTCACCTTTTCTTTCTTTAACAAATTTTATTTTCTTAAGAAATTCTAACGACTTCAAAGCAACTGCTCTATGAGTTTTAATCCTTAAAGAAATTTGTCTAATTGAAAGTTCTTTTTCTTTCAAAAGTAGTTTTATAACCTCTTCAGTTATAATAAGTATATCTCTATGCATAGATGAATAACTACCAATAAATTTTTATACTAAGTATGAATAGTTGTTCATAGGTGTAAAATGGGCAATTCTTGGGAAGAACAAAAAGCAGTAGGAAATATGGCTGAGAACATTGTGGAATTTTTAATTAATTCTGCTCCAAATTGGAAATGTGTAAAGTATGGGATGGAGAACCATATTGATCAATTAAAAAGTTTATTAAAAAATAATCAAAGAAGTATGAGTAAAAGAATAAGAAGCATGCCTGATTTTATTGCGGTGAACACAGAAACAAATGAAGTTTTATTAATTGATGTTAAATATAGATCGTTTATAGATAGAAGAGAAAATGGAACAGCACTCTATGATTTGGGATATGGTCAAGTAAAAAATTACTTAGAATTTTGGGAAAGCACAAAGCTAATTGTTGTTTATCCCAATGAACCTAATTTTATTGTAGTTGATTTAAAAGAAGTGGAATGGCACAGACATTTTTATGGGAGAAAAGGAGAAGGAAAAAATATGAGGGAGCAATGGAATTTCATAGGAATACAGAAAAATATTAAAGAAATTTTTCCAGAATTATCTGACGATATAACAAAAAAATTGGCCGAAGCGATCCCACTCGGCCGCCTGGGAGAACCAGGGGATATTGCTCCTTCGGTGGTCTTTTTGGCCAGTGAGGAAGCAAGCTATATAACGGG
>DAOWFF010000044.1 GCA_030638105.1 archaeon
ACAAGTGCAAGACCATTTGAATCAGAACTTCACGCGCTAAAAATCAAGGTCTATATGAGGATTTCCAACGAACTTTATTTGAAAAGATTAATCGCAGGGGGCTATGAAAAAATATTTGAATTTTCAAAGGACTTTAGGAACGAGGGCATAGACGCAACACACAATCCCGAATTTACTTTAATGGAAACAATGTGTGCTTACGCCGACTACAAAGAGAACATGAATTTTGTTGAAGAAATGTTTGAATATGTTGTTAAAAATGTCTGTGGAAAAACAAAAATTAATTATCAGGGAAAAGAAATTGATTTCAAGAGACCTTGGAAAAGAATGTCTATGCTTGAGTCAATCAAGAAAATCGCAAAATTAGATGTTGAAAAATTTTCCGACGAGAAACTGAAAAAAAAGTTAAAGGAACTGAAAATAGAAATCCCTGTTTTCAAAAGAGGAATTGCAATAGAAGAATTATTCGGGGCTCTTGTTGAGGGCAAATTAATTCAACCAATAATTATTTATGATTTCCCATTTGAGACCTGTGGACTTGCAAAACCCAAGCAAGACAATCCAAAATACGCTGAAAGATTTGAGCCATATGTAAACGGCTGGGAGTTAGGCAATATTTATTCAGAATTAAACGACCCAGATGTTTTGGAAAAATATTGGAAAGAGCAGGAAAAAAATTTGAAAAAAGATAAAGAAGCCCAGCGACTTGACTATGATTTTTTAAATATGTTGAAAATCGGCATGCCCCCAACATCTGGCGTTGGAATCGGAGTTGATCGTCTTGTAATGTTGCTCACAAACCAGACATCAATCAAGGATGTTATTTTATTTCCATTTATGAAACCAGAGGGAAAACTGGAAAAATGAACCCAGAATTTTTTGACATTTTCGGATTAGCAGCTTTTACAATTATTTTGTTAATTGGTATTTGGATTTTAAAAGCAAAAAACAAAGTTCCAAATTGGATAGGAATAATCTTGATGATTATTGCAATTCTTGGATTAATTATTGACGGATTTATTGTAATTAAAACTTATATTTTGTAAAACAAAAAATGCTAAAACACAAAACACAAAAGAAGAAAGATATTATTTTAATGATTTTGTTTCCAATGATTGCTACCGCCATCTCACTAATTTTTAAGACGAATTTTCTAATTTCTACTTTGCTATTTTTTGGAATTCCTTCTATTTATTTATCGTACAAAAATAAAAAAGCAATTAAGAAAACTTTATTGTTTTCAATAATTTTTTCCATTCCATTAGGAATTATTATAGATTATTTTGCAATTAAAGATAAATCTTGGTATGTTCCGAACACAGTATTTTCTTTTCGTCTTTTAGGAATCATTCCATTAGAGGACTTGATTTGGGGTTTTTTGTTAGTATATGCAATTATTAGTTTTTATGAATATTTTTTAGATAAAAAAACTAAAGAAAAAGAAAATAAATATCTTAAACATTTTGCTATGGCCTTGTTTTCCATATTAATTTTTTTGATTATTTTATTTTTTACTTATCCCTCTCTAACTATTCCCTACTTTTATTTTTGGTCAGGTCTTTTTTTAGTGTTAATACCCACAATACTTTTTTTGTCTTTTAATCCAAAATTTCTTCCAAGATATATCAAAGTATCTGTTTATTTTTTTGGTTTGTTCTTTCTTTTTGAAATAACC
This sequence comes from archaeon, assembly GCA_030638105.1. Taxonomy (GTDB): domain Archaea; phylum Nanobdellota; class Nanobdellia; order Pacearchaeales; family GW2011-AR1; genus DAOWFF01. The sequence continues at coordinate 1,676 of DAOWFF010000044.1, forward strand.
GGGCTTCAATTGAATCAATGGGAATTTCCTGGAGAGAATTTTATAGGTTCAATAACGCTTTTTAAGTATCAATTTCCGTTAGAAGAGTTTTTATTTTTTATATCTCTAATTTCAGTAGCAATTCTTTCATATTATGAATTTTTCGCAGATGATAAAAATTAAAGGTTTCCAAAACTTTAATAAATTCATTTATTTAATCTTAATTATTAAAATGGCATTAATAGTAAAATCAAACATAAAAAAAGTCGTGAAAGAACTTGATAAAGAAAATTCTGTTTCCAGCATTGCAGAAGAAGTTGGTATGGCACTGGAGAAAAAACTTGAAGATGTTTTGACCGACGCAATTAAAAGAGCAAAAGCAAACTCCAGAAAAACCTTGCAGGCGAGAGATATATAAAATTTAAATAGTTCTTATAATTAGTTTTTCTATGGAAAGAATAAAAAAAGAAGATAAAGAAAAGTTTATGGAGAAGATTAGAAAAGCGGGAAGTGAGAAATATGAAACCGAATGGAATTCTGGGGGGAAGATAGGGAAGCAAAAGAAAAAGTCAGAAATTAAAAAAGGCAAGTTGTCAAAAGGAAGAGGGGC
>DAOWFF010000013.1 GCA_030638105.1 archaeon
ATAAAGTAAAAAAGCTGGATGACGAATGGAGAAAACTGAAATATGGCGAGGACAATTTAAGGAGCGGACGGAATAAAATTTCTAACGAGATCAATCAGGCGAAAAAAGAGAAAAAGAATTTTTCCAGTTTAATTAAAAAAGCCAAAAAAATTCCGTCGGAGATTGAAAAAATTCAGGAAAAGAGAAAAAAATTGGAAGCGAAAATCAGAGAGATAATGTTACAGATTCCGAATATGATTCATAAATCCGTTGTGATTGGAAAAGATGAGAACGAAAATGTTGAGATTAAAAAAGTCGGGAAAATTAAGAAATTTAATTTTGATGTGAAAAATCATGTTGAACTTGGCGAGAAATTGGGAGTGCTTGATTTTGATTCTTCGGCGAAAGTTTCAGGGAAGGGATTTTACTATATGAAAAAAGAACTGGCGTTGCTGAATCAGGCGTTGGTAAGATTTGCAATTGATTTTATGAAGAAAAAAAATTACGAATATATTGAAACACCGTTGCTGTTGAACGGAAAATCTGTCTATGCTTCTATGGACAAACAGGCAATTGAGGATTCGGTTTATTCTATTGACGGCGAGGACCTGAATTTAATCGGCACAGCAGAGCAGTCGCTTTTGGCAATGCATTCTGGCGACGAGATTTTGGATTCAGAACTTCCGAAAAAATATTTTTCATATTCAATGTGTTTCAGAAAAGAAATCGGAGCTCACGGAATAAACGAAAAAGGACTCTGGAGAACGCACCAGTTTAATAAAATTGAACAGTTTGTTTTTTGCAGACCCGAGCACTCTGAAAAAATTTACAACGAGTTACTTAAAAATTCCGAGGAGATTTTGAAATTGCTTGAACTTCCTTATCGGGTTCTTGATTTGTGTTCTGGAGATTTGGCTGACTGGAAATATAAAAGTGCGGACTTGGAAGTTTATCGCCCGACGACAAAAAAATACGGCGAGGTTGTTTCATTGACAAATTGCACTGATTATCAGGCGAGAAAACTTGGAATAAGATGCGTTGATAAAAACGGGGTTCGCAGAATTCTTCACACATTGAATGATACAGCTTTGGCAACATCAAGAATCTTGGTCGCGATTATGGAAAACAATCAGCAAAAAGACGGCTCAATAAAAATTCCAAAAGTTCTTTGGAAATATACTGGGTTTAAAATTATTGGAGGTAAAAATAAATGACATTAGTCCCTCCAAGGTATGAAAGATTTGACCCGAAAGATTTGGAGTATGGTGTTCCAGCAACAGAATTTATTAGAGTTACGCAAGAGTTAATAGAAAAAGAGGATGGATTAGTTAATGAAAGTCAGTTAAGAAGAAGTAGGGATTGGAGTTGTTTAGCTAATCAAGTTGTTGGTGCAGAAGTTGATTTGGACATATAAATTGAAACACTTTTTTATTAAAATTATTGGAGGTAAAAATGAAAACAAAAAAATTAGATAAGTATTTTTTGCTGAGTTGGAGAAAGGCGTGGATAATTATTGTTGGGTGGTTTCTCGCAGTCATGTTGCATAATGCGATTTCGGCTTTGTTTAATTTTGAAGAAGCAGTGTTTTTTATTATCGCGGTAATTTTAATGCCAATTTATTTTTTGATTGTCTTAGTTTATAGTTTGATTAAAAAATTAAAAATAGGAAATAATTCTCGTTTATAGTTAGTTTTATAAGTAATTCTTTTGATAAATATATGTTTGATTGCCTAGGTAGTTAAGTGGCTATAACACGGCCCTGTCGCGGCCGAATCCCGGGTTCGATTCCCGGTCTGGGCGTTCGCCCATTATGGCACTTCGATGGGATTCACATTACAAACAAAAACCGATTCTCACGATTGTGCCACAACGAGCTGGTCGTCGGTCTGGGCGTTCGCCCATTATGGCACATTCCAGAGCGTCAATTTATTGAGATAGATTTTAAGTCCATCTTACTTATAAAGAAATTTTATTTTATTTAATTAATTAAATTATAGGAGGTAAAATAAAAATGGAAAACAAAAAAATATTCAGTGTGTTTGTTTTAGGAATGATTGCTCTCTTGGGAGTTAGTTTAGTTGTTGCTTATCAAGGAGATTATTCTATAGAAGGTCCAGATTATTCTGAAGAAAGACATGAAACAATGGAACAAGTTTTTGATAACTTAGATTACGATGCTTGGGTTACTTTAATGACCGAAAGTGGAAGAAGTCAACGAGTGCTAAATGTTATAACTGAAGATAATTTTGAAACATTTGTAGAGGCTCGTGAAGCTGGAAAATCTGGAGATTTTGAAAGAGCTTCTGAGTTAAGAGCTGAGCTTGGTTTGAGAAATGGAAATGGTCCTAAAGATGGAAATGGTTTTGGTGGTGGAAAAGATATGCGACAAGGTTCTGGAATGAAAAGCCAGCACAATAATTTTCGTTTAGAATAAATATAATTTATTTATTTTTTTTAATTTTTAAATGGACTCTTGATCCATAAAATAAGAAAAATTTGGGATTGTTGAGAGAGATTTAAATTCCCACTATAATTCAAATTCATCAATAAAATTAATTATTGTAGAGTATTTTTCTAAGTATTTACTGCCTTTTTCTGTCAAAGAAATTTGTTTATTTTTCCTATAAGTTTCTTTTATAAATTCTTTGTTCAATAATTCTAAATAATATTTTTTAAACCTAAATGAAGAAAGGTTGGATTTCCTAAGAAGTGGCGTGGGTTTTATTGAATGGTTTTCTCGGATAATAAATAGGATATCTCTTATTATTTCTAATCTATTCCTTTTTGCCATTTTAATTAGTACCTACTTTTTTAAGAACTTTATAGAGCATTGCAAGAAAAATTCCTGAAGATGTTAGGTAAATAAACAATTGAAATGTCTTGAAAAATTTCGGAATTAAAATGTCCATTATATTGAGTACCCAAAATAAAAATAAAAGAGTGTAAATTATATGTAGTCCTTGTTTTCTTTTCTTTTCCTTTGACTGATTACGAGAAATATGAAATGTAAAAATAACAAAAAATAATAACAAAAAATTTATACTAAAATAAATAAAAGGATTTCTAAATAAAATGCTTAAAATTGCTATAACCAAAGCTAACAGATGAAATAAATAAATTTTTTTTGAATTGGTATCCCATTTTTTCCACATAACACTATAAAGAAGATAAAAAATAGCCATTGAACTGAAATACATAAATATGAAAAGAGTTATACTTCCAAAAATAGGAAGAAAATTTATTAATTCGTTTCTCCCAAAATATAGTAAGATTATTTTTATAAAAGATCTGAAAAAGTAAGCAAGTGCAAAAAATAAAAAAGATTGCCTAAAATATTTTATCCCTTTGTGAGAACTCAGCCCATATAATTCTTTTGTTCCAAAATAAATCATCAAGCTACAAACTATTATTACAAAAGAGTAAATTATTTCAGTTTCAATTCCTAATTCCATTAACCTTCCCAGCCCCTGTCCAAGACCCTGTCCAATTATTCTCCCAGTAATTAATTCCATTTCAATACAATCTTATGAAAGTTTAAATACTTTTAAGAGAGATGGATGTTAAGTCCACTCAATTTATAAACCAAAAAAATTTTATTTATCTATGAAAAAAGCGGTAGTCGGTTTGATAGCAATTTCAATTTTTTTAATTGGAACTTTTGGGTATTTGTCTTACTCGAATTTGGAAGAACACGAGCACGACGACGAACACGAGCATTCTGTTGAAATTGAAGGAAGCGAAATAAAATTATTATCTATTCAGGAAATTGCAGATTTGTGGGAAATAGATTCAGAAATTTTTCTGCAAAGAATAATTCAGGAATTTGATTTAAAAGAAAATTACACAGTTGATTTTGTTCTGGAAGATATGAGAGCAGAGTATGCGTTTTCTCCCGCAATTATAAAAGACATAGCCGAAGAAATAAAACACGGAGCGGGAAATGAATAGTTTAAAATTAAATTACTGGATAGATGTCGGCTTGGGGATTTCTTTTTTTGCGTGTTTTTTTACAGGTCTGATTAAATGGCCAGGTCTGATAAAAATCATAGGAACTTCTGCATACAAAATTCTGCGTTTCAACAACATTTCAATAATCCACGACTGGAGCGGGCTGATTATGGGCTTGCTTGTTTTGTTTCATCTGGTTCTTCACTGGAACTGGATAGTCGCTGTAACAAAAAAGATTTTTTTGCCAAAATGAGTTGATGTTCATCACAATAATCCTTAAAAATATTAATTAAAGAACAATACTATGTCAAAGCCGAATATTTCCTATAATCATGCTCATATAACTTTGGGTGCTAATGAATCTCAATCTTTATTTGGAGAGGAATATAAGAAGGAATTTCAAAATGGGCAGTTGAATAATGCTCAAGGAGTTTTGCGCCTATTATTAGTAAATGATTGTGTTTTGGAGATGCACGGAATAAAAATACCTATTTTTGGAATGAGAGAATTATCATCTGAAGGAGCGATTATTGATTCTGTTAAAAGATTGCTTGGAGATTTTGGTAATGGTTTGGAAAGGTCTGTGGAGCTTGCTGAAAAAAGAATCATTCAAGATGATTTTTATTTTACTCCTAAGGGATTATGTGATTATTCGCGGGCAGATGAATTAGAGAGAAAACAAGTTACAGAATGGGTTAAATATGCAAGAGATTACCCTTCTAATGTAAATGAACTTCTTCCAGATGATCTGGGATTTCCTAAAGGTCTTGAAGTTAAATTTGCCCCAACATTTCAAGCACTCAGGAATTTAGGGGATTATGCTTGGAAAGAAGGTAATTCTGATTATATTGGAGGCGAGACATTTGCCGATTGTGTTAAAAACTTTCTTGATATGTATGATGCAGTGGTTGCTCATATAGATTGGGAAGAACGAACAGGAAATGAAATAAGATTTCGCCAACTGGAAAAAGGCGAGCACACACATACTGGAGTAATTTCTGTTGCAGAATTAGTTTTGACAAAATAATTTTATGGTTTATTTAATAAACTCTTTATTCTTTAACTTTTCATGGCAACAAAAAAACAGGCACGTTCAACTAAAAGATTAAAGAATATTAAGAAACAGCGAGGGAAATATCCTGCATTGTTAAATCAAGTAATTGAAATTTCAGATATTGTTTTGGAAATTCTTGACGCGCGTTTTCCAATGGAAATGAAAAATAAAAAGATTGAGAAATTAGTCAGAGACAGAAATAAAAAAATAATTTATGTTTTGAATAAGTCAGACCTTACGCGAAAACGAAATCATAATTTGAGCCCGCGGGTTTTTGTTTCGTGTAAAAATCGGGAAGGGATTTCTGAATTAAGAACTAAAATTAAGATAGAAGCAAAAAAAATTAAAAAAGAAGGAAAATATAATCGTATTAACGTCGGTGTACCCACAGGGGGCACGAGAACCCCTAATAGATATGAGAGAATAAATGTGGGGGTTATCGGATATCCGAACACAGGAAAAAGTTCTTTGATTAATCTTTTAGTCGGGAAAGCATCTGCAAAGACAGGTTCAGAAGCGGGTTTTACAAAAGGAATCCAAAAACTAAAGTTGAGCCAGGACATACATTTGCTGGATTCTCCGGGAGTTATTCCTTCAGATGAATATTCTATGACCAGCAAAGAGAAAATCGCACAGCAGGTAAAAGTCGGCGGGCGGTCGCACAATCAGGTTAAAGAACCAGAACTTGCACTAAATGAAATAATGAAGAGCAACAAAAAGGACTTTGAAAAATTTTACAAGATTGAATTCAATGACGCAGAGGACTTAATTGAAAAAATCGGAAAGAAAAAAGGATTTTTGAAAAAGCACGGAGTTGTTAATTCTGACCAGACAGCGAGGGCAATTTTAAAGGACTGGCAGTTGGGGGAGATTGAGACGTAAGTTTTAAGAAGTGTATTTTGTTAAAAGAAATATGGCAAAAACAAGAAAATATCTTTCAGAGAGAATAGAAAAAAAATTAGGTCTAGTAGATAAATTCCTAAAGGAGGATAAGCCATCAGATGAAACAGAAGCTTTACAGATGGCTCTTGATGCAAAAGAAAATTTGCAGACGGCTCTTGATTATGCAAAATCTTATGAAGGACCAGACAGAAATAATTATTTAAGAAGAATTGAACAAAATGCTCTCACCCTTCAAC
>DAOWFF010000006.1 GCA_030638105.1 archaeon
CAATAGCAAGGGCATTTTTAAATTATTGTAAGAGTTCGGGAAGTACTCCGTGCCTGATTGTGTTTGATGCCAACGCTGATTGCATGAAACCAATGAGAGTAGAATCAGAAGATTCTTCTCATACAACACCCAAGTATTGTAAAGAACCAACACATGAAGAATGGCTTAGTACTTTAATTGAAGCAGGTTTTCCAGCAGAAAATATTCTTTTAGTTGGAGTTAGAAATTCTTGGAAACAGGAATTAGATTTTTTAAAAGAGAAAAATATAACTCAAATAAAAATAAATTCTATTGTTGAAGATATTGATAATATTGCAGATACGATTTTGGAATTTTCAAACAAGAAGCAACTTTATGTTTCAGTTGATATTGATGTGATTGACCCTGCATTTGCACCAGCAACTGGCTATCCTGAGCCAGGCGGACTGACAAGCAGGCAGTTTATTTATTTAATTCAGCGAATAAAAAAAATTAAAAATTTAAGAGCAGTGGATATTGTTGAGATTAATCCAGAAAAAGATAAAGATGGTTTGACTGTGAAACTTGGAGCGAAGATTTTGAGTGAATTGATGGATTAAAAAAAAATATAACTAAGAAAGTTTTTGATGTTTTATATAATTTTTGTATTGCGAAATATATTTTGTTGTACGGATTTTTTTATAAATACCCGAGAATTTAGTTTATTTTAATGGAAACCACAATAGCTAAAAAACTTCTTGAAGAAGTTGGAGGCATTTATGACGGGAGAGGCATGATGGGACTTTGTTTATGGGTAAGAGAATATAATGGAAATCCTGGCAATAAAACTTATTTATTAGAAGTTTGTGCATATCTTGAAAGACGTAATGGTAGAGCAGATACCAGAATTCTTGGATTTGGTGCTGGATTGATCGATAAAATTTTAGATGAAGTTCCTTTAGTTAGTATTGCCGTTCAATAATTTGTTTTATAATTTCTGCTTTTTTCCCGAGGATTTTTTCTAAGTCCTTTTCTGAACTGTTAGTTATTTTTTTTATTGTCTTGAATTTTTCCAAAAGTTTTTTTGCGGTTTTAGGTCCAATTCCTGGAAAGCCCTCAATAATAAATTGCAGTTGTTCTTTTTTATTTAATGATTTCTTTCTAGGGTTAATTTTAGTTTCTGTTTCTTTTTTTCTGGATAATACAAGAATAAATTTTGCTGTGTCCTCTGCATTTTTTGTAAAGATAATCGGAATTTTATATTTGAGAACGATTGAAAGAAGAAAGCCCCTGATTGCATTTGCATGAACTCGCGCGTCATCGTCGCTGTAAAGTTCCTGTTCGTAAATTCCCTCAATAATCAGAAGTTTGTTTTCATACTGCTGGAGTTCTTCAAGCTGGTTGCGAAGTCGTTGATTTATCATGGAGCCAATAAAGTCAGAAATCGTTTTTCTTTCTATTGCAGTGTTTTTCACGATGTAGTCCCCGACTTTCAATGCCTTGAATTCAATATCAAAACCAAGAGCTTTAAGTTCTGAGATAACCAAAGAATTTTTTTCCCGATAATCAATTATTATTTTTTCTTTTGTTTCTGGGTTTTTTATTTCTGGAACTTTATCCGAGAAAATGTTAAGGAGAATTGGCTTCATTCTTTTTTATACTTGGTAAAGTTTAAATACTTTGTTTTTATTTTAGAAATATGAAAAGAAGTTTGGTGTTTGCAGTTTGGTTGGGTTTTATTTTAGTTTTGTCTTTTTCAGTTGCCTCGGCGTGCACAAAAGGTAGTGCCGATTTAAATGGGGATGGAAATGTTGATTCAGTAGATAGCGAGGTTATTTCAAGTAATTATGGGAGAGTGGAATGTGAATTTGAGGGAAATAATTGGTGTTCCTGTTCAGACATAAATCAAGATGGAAAAGTTGATTTAACTGATTTTAGTATTTTTGCTCAGAAATATAGTTCAGAATGCATTAAATATGGTGCTGACTTAAATTTTGATGGGAATGTTGACATGGAGGACCATGGCGTTCTTGCTGAATATTATGGGGACTATCAATGTAGTTTAACAGATGACTGGTGCGGATGTGCAGATATAAACCAAGACGATGTTGTTGATTTGACTGACTTTAGTTTTTTTGCGTCCCAGATATTTTGTAAAGATAATTATTCTCCTGATGAATCTGGTTATTGTGTGAAACAAACATGCGAGCAAATTGGGGGAGATGTTTGTAGGATAAGTTTAGACAATGCAGATAATCTTGGAGATGGAATTTGTGAAAATTATGGATGTTGGAAATGCGAGGAAAATTATATTTGGGATGGAAGTTCTTGTATTTGTGATGAAATCTGCGAGGAAATTTGTTGCGATAGTAATCATGTCTGTCTGGAAAAAGTTGGTGCTGAAGATGTTTGCGTAAACAAAACCTGCGAACAATTTGGAGGAGATGGTTGCACTAGTGCTCCCGTGCCTTTCACTAATTCTATTTTTTATCCTGAGGGGTCTGATTATTGTATTGAAGAGGAATATCTCTCTAATTGTGTGGGTTGTGATGAAGGTTATTATTGGGATGGTTTTTCTTGTATAGAAACCTGTGAAACTGCTGGCGGAGATGCTTGCACTTCTTCTCCAATACCTTTTGCTAATTCTGTTTTTTACCAAGCAGGAAATAACTATTGCAATCTTGCAGAACATTTATCTAATTGTGTGGGGTGTGATTTGTATTCTCTGTGGGATGGTGCAAAATGCAATAAAAAGATTTGTGTGGAGGATAGTGCTGATTTGGACTTTGATGAAGATGTTGATTTGGCAGATTATGATTTGCTTAATTTTTCTTATGCAAGATTTGATTGCGATGATTTTAATAACTGGTGTGATTGTGCAGATATAAACCAAAATGGAGAAGTTAATTCTGTTGATTTTGATATTTTTTATGAGCAATTTCAAACAAATGAAGTTGCACAGACCGATGATGAGGATACAGAAACTAATGGAAATGATGGAACTTCCGTAGGAACAGACATCACTACTAATTGCGAGGATAGAGGATATTATTGTATGCTAAATCCAAGTTGTCAAAGTGTCGGAGGAAGTGTTTTAGGTTATGATTGTGTCGGTTCTCTTGTGTGTTGTAATAGAAGGGAGAAGATTCAGGAGACATGTGGTCAAAAAGATGGAGAGATTTGCGATATTGAACAGGAATGCGAGGGAGGAATGATTGTCAGTTCATTTGATTTGGGTTACGGAGAAAGATGTTGTGTTGATGGAACTTGCGAAAGAAAAGTTTATGTTTCAGGGTGTGAGCAAAACCATGGAAATTGCAGGAATTTGTGTAATGAAAATGAAGAAGAAACTTCTTATGACTGCGACCGGGGAAATATTTGTTGCATAAAAACAGTTTTCCTTGAACAAAGAGATGGTTACTGGAAAATTCTAAGTTTTGTGTTTTTATCTTTATTTGCTGTAGCAATTCTTGTTGCAATTATTATCAAAAAGGAAAGAAAAAATAATTTTCCAGTCAATTAATTTTTTTGTGTTTCTTAATCATGAATTTATAATTTGGACATTTAAGTAATCTGCAAAAAAATTTGTGATGGGCTATTCTCCATTTTTTCTTGTGAATATGGCAAGGTTCGTTTGTTATTGGTTTAGTGAATGGAAGTTTGTGGGGGAGACAATGCGGGAGCAGAATCTGTTTTTACTAATTACTTTCTTGTCTTTAATATTTAGAAATTTAGGTTTCATCCCAACTTTTTTTGATAGTCCAGTTTATTTCTCCTAGCTAAATTTTCTTTAATTGTTTTTATGGCAGAGTGCATTTTTTTCTCCCGACTTCTTGATACAGAATAAAATGTTTCGTCCCGTGTTTTTTTTGTTATGAGAATAATTAGTTTTCCTTTTATTAAACGCGCGGTTCTTCCTGCTCTTTGAATTGCCCTGATTGCCGAGGGTATTGGTTCGTAAAATACAACAACATTTACTTCTGGAATATCAAGCCCTTCTTCTGCAATACAGGTCGCACACAAAACATTTATTTCTCCTGATGAAAATTCATTGATTATTTTTTTCTGTTCTTTTTGGCTCAAACCCAAACCATTTTTTTTGCCTGTCCAACAAAGACCTTGGCAGTTATTCCCTGAAGTTCATTGAGTTTTTCTGAGATTGATTTTGCTGTATCCCTAAACTGCGTGAATACAATCATTTTTATTTTCCGATTTTCCGATTTTTCTTTTTCTACAATTTCAATAAGTTTGTGAAGTTTCGGGTGCTCAATATTTTTTGCAAGGAGTTCGTTTGTTCTGGTGTAAACAAAATTAAATTCCTGTTTTGCAACGAGTTTTACAACACCCTTGCTCTGTTTTTTTGATGCCTGTTCAAATAAATTTTTCAGGTATTTGTTAAAACTTGATAATGTTTGTGTCTCCAAAAGTTCTAATGCGTGCTGGATTTTTATTGCCTGTGCGCATGCACTTGCTCCGAGCATATAATTGAAATTTTTATTTCCCCTTGCTAAAATTGCCATAATTCTTTTTTGAAGTTTAATAAGGCCTGTTTTTGAAGACGGACCATAAAGAACTCTGCGACGCTTTAATTCTTCAACATATTGCTCAAATAATTTTAAAAATACCTGTCTTATTTCTTCAAATTCTGGAGGGAAATCCACCTTAACTTTTTCAAATTTTAATTCCTGTAAATATTCTTTTACATCCTCGCTTTCTCTTGTTCTTAATTCAACTTCTTCTACTGAAAGATTTTTGCATATTTCTTTAATCTTGTATGTTTCACTTCCTGGCGACGCTGTTAAACCCAAAATTCTTGAATTGTTTGAATGATTTTTGTATTGTCTGGCAATATAATTGTAATCATAATTTTTAATGCATCTGTGGGCTTCGTCTTCAATGAGCAGGCAGACCTCTGTTAAGTCATAAAGATTATTTTTTAAATCATTTGCAACGCATTGAGGAGTTGAAAAAATTATATCGGCTGTCTGCCAAATTTTTTTTCTTTTTTCAGGATTTATCATGCCTGTAAATAATTGTAAGTCCCCGAATAATTCTGGAAGATGTTTTTGAAAATAAATTAAGTGCTGTTCAGCGAGTGGTTTTGTTGGAGCAAGAAAAACAACTTTTTCTCCTGGGAATTCCTGCATTCTTTTTATGGCAAGCATCAATGCAATCAGAGTTTTTCCAAGTCCTGTTGGAAGCACAACCAGACAATTTTTTTTTGAGCAAACTTCAAAAATGTTTTTTGATAGTTCCGAGGGGTTATGTTTTGAAGAAATTTTTCTGGCATAAATTAAAAAACTTTTTGAGGTATAAATATATTTGTATGAATTTTTAAATCACAAACGCCACGCAAAACAATCCGATTAAAACTATTGAGGCAAGAAAACTCCAGAGGACTAAACTGCCGAAAAATATTTTGTTGCCGTCTAAGTCAGAAATTGGGAGCATGTTAAAGAAAGCATAGTAAATATTTAATTTTGAAAATTCAGAAAACCCGACGAGGTATCCAATTACTGCAAAAATTAGATTTGCAAAAATTCCTGTGGCAGCGATTAATGCTATCTGGTATTCTGTTATTTCTGAAAAAGAATAAAGATGGTGTCTTTTTGCTGCCCGAGAAATTTTTGGCTTGATTTCAAAAATTAAAGACGCCATCCAGACAAAACCCTGAACTGGCAAAAGAAGAATTTTTGAAATAACTGGCAGAACTGCTCCTGCTGGAAAAGGTTTTTTAAAATACGTCCAAGGTCTAAATCCAAATCTTTTTATTTCCCATAATTTTATTTCTATATTTGAATCAAGATAAAAACTTGTGATTTTTTTTGCTACAATATTCGTTAAGATAACAATTAAAACAGAAAGCAAAGCATAAAGAAAAATTTTTGTGGTTTCAATTAAACTAATTGCGAATGCGAGAATTAAAGTTGTTATTGTAAGGATGGTTATTTCTTTTTTGTTTAGGAACATAATTATCCATAGTTTGGATTTTTATAAAGTTTGTTATGTCTGTTATTTCAGATATTTTTGTAACGAAATATTTATAAACAAGTCAGGCATTTTAATAAAATGAGAATTAAAAGAATAACAGAAGTTGTCGGGGTGAAGGTTTATACTGACTCTGGTGATTATTTTGGAGAAGTTGAAGAAGCCAATTTGTGTGAGAATAAAATTGATGGGTGGAGAATAAAAGTCGGGAGCAGTGTTGCGTCTTTGATTGGAGGAGCAAGAGGAGTGATAATCCCGCATCAGTTTGTGAAGGCGATTAGTGATATTTTCATCATAAATAAATCTGCCTTGCCTAACCCAGATTCAGAGCTTGACGAAATTCCAGAAGATTTAATCTAATAAAATGTCAATAGAAACAATTTTACAACACGAGATTGCAAAGTTTACTTTGCCATTTTTACTGATATTTTTTATTGTATTTGCGATTTTTGAAAAAACAAAACTTTTAGGAGATGAGAAAAAACAACTTAATGCATTTGTTTCATTTATCATTGGGCTGATTTTTGTGAGTGCGGTTTTTCCAAAAGTAATTGTTAATGATATGATTTTATTTTTAACAGTGGCACTTGTTACAATTTTTGTTGCTTTGTTGCTTTGGGGATTTGTATCTGGAGGGGATCTTAAGGCAAATTTTTTGAGCAATAAATATGTTAAATGGATTGTGGGAATTGTTGTCGTGGTCGCTGTTATCATCGCACTTCTCTGTTCATCAAACATTGACCTTGGAATTTTAAATTACCCTTTTGTTCAAACATGGAGCAATGGTTTCTGGACAAATGTTGTTTTTATTGTTGTGATTGCAGTCGCCTTGGCTTTGGTGATTGGCAAGAAAAAAGCAGAGTGATGGAGTTAGAAAATCCCTGACGAAATGTTTATAAAATAAGTTTTGTTTAACTTGACATGATAAATGGTTTAATTTCTTTAGCATCATATAGTTTTTATGGAGGCGGGATTGGAGACATGCTTTCTAAATGGGAGCAGATGGGTTTTTTTAGTTATCTTCTTCCTTTTTTATTAATCTTTACTTTGGTTTATACAATTTTAATGAAGGTAAAAATTTTTGAAGACAATAAAACAGTTAATGGAGTTATTGCTTTGGTTGTTGGTTTAATGGCACTGCAGTTTGATTTTGTTTCTATTTTCTTTTCAGAACTTTTCCCGAGAATGGGTGTTGGGCTGGCAATTCTTTTAGTTTTAATTATTTTTGTAGGGCTGTTTTTTGACCCTGGAACAAAGTGGGTTAGTTTAAGTTTTTTTACAGTTGCAGTGATTATTGCAGGATATATTTTAATCCAAACTTCAAGATCTCTGGGTCTTGCTTTTGGAGCTGGATTTAAAACACTTCTTCCAGAATTTATTCCTTATATTATAATTCTTGTGTTTATTATTGCAATAGTGTCTAGTGGAAGAGACAAATCAAATGTTCCTTATCAGCCTCTTGGATGGTTTGAACCAAATGCAAAATCCAAAAAATAATTTTATTTCTTTTTAGAAGTTCTTTTCTTTGAAGTGTGGGGATGTTTTTTTATTTTATCTGCAAGAGGGTTTATCATTTTTGTAAATGAGTCCTGCATCATAGACATTTCTTTTTTTATGTTGCCTAAATTTTCGCCGTAAGAACCAATTTTTTCAAGGATAGAGATTTGTAATTTGTCAATCATGTTTTCCATTCTCTGAAGTCGCTTTTCTGAACTTTCTATTTTGATTTGTGCAAGGGCTTTGAACTCGTTGAAGTTTTCTACCTGCTTTTGGATTTTTTGGATTTTTTCAGAAAAGACCTGTTCAGATATTTCAATCAAAGTATTTGTGTTGTCTTCTTCAATTTCTGGATAAGAACCATAATTTTCCTGCTGATAAAATTGTTGAGGTTGTTCTGGGGGGTACTGAGGATAAGATTCTTGTTTAGGAGTTTCTTGGGGTTTTGGGACATAGATTTCTTCTTCAGATATTTCTTTTGTTTTTGGAACATATGGCGAGGGAACTGGGGGTTTGGGAACAGGGGGTCCGTTTTCTGAATCTTCTTTTTCAGAAACAGCTTGTTTTATTTGTGCCTGACTCAGAGCATCTTGTATTGCTTTTGGTGCAACGCCTTTTTCCTGCAATGTTCCAAGAATTTCATTTTCAGGTATTCCTTTCTCTTTCATTTGCATTACTTGTTCTAAAATACTCATACGAGGAAACCCCCTGATTTTCCTCTACTCAGCCATTGGAAAGTCGTTATTAGTTTTGAATTTTTGTCGCTATCCAATAACTTCGCTCCTTCCTCAAAACACTGAAGGGCAACATCTTCTCTTGCAATCCTGTTGATGTCGCATGAGAAACCCCTAGATTTTCCTCTACTCAGCCATTGGAAAGTCGCAATTGGTTTTGCATTTTTGTCGCTGTCCAATAACTTCGCTCCTTCCTCAAAATGCTGATACCCTAAAGGGCACGAGAGGGTGGCATCTTTTCTAACTCCCGACCTCGCACGAAGTTGAATTTGGATTGTGCTTCTACCACGAAATCGCTCGGCAATCCTGTTGATACCACATATCTTTTGATTATCTATTTGAATTTTCATTCTTGTTTTTTAATTAAATTTAACGGCTGAAACATTTTTGCCTGTTTTGACAAAATTTCCAAGTCCTCTTTTTTTGCAAATTTTGAAAATTCTCCTGAAATCATTTCTAAAAACATTTTTACTTTTTGCATACTTTGTTTTATTATTTCAATGTCTTTTTTTATTTCTAAATTATCTTGGTTATTTTTTTCTTTTGTTTCTAAAAGATTTTGCCCAATCAAAAGAAGACGGTCTTTGAGAATTCTTTGTTTTTCTTCCAAGTCCCTTAATTTAGTATTTGTTTCACCAAACGCCTGCATAAAATAATTTCCCTGTTCCTCTTCCATGCAAAATTCAAGTTAAGGGGGTTTAAATTTGTTGTGGCTTGGATTTTGATGGGCGGAGAAAATTAGGAGGTTTAGAAAAGGAATTTTGTTTACATTTTAATTTGTTCATTTTTAGGGGGTAACACTGTGGAAAGATTTATAAATGTGCAAGACAGTAATCATTTATGGC
>DAOWFF010000016.1 GCA_030638105.1 archaeon
GTTCGAGAAATGCAGGACACTTTTTTCATAAATAAAAAAACAGAATTGCCAGATAAAAAATTAGTAAAAAAAATAAAAGATGCTCATGAAAAAGGCGTTGACAAAAGCAAGGGGTGGAAATATTCTTGGGATGAAGAAGAAGCAAAAAAACTTGTTTTGCGAACTCATACAACTTGCCTCTCTGCTCAAACACTTGACAAAATAAAATCGCAAAATTCGTCTCAAAAATTCTTTGGCATTGGAAAATGTTTTCGGAATGAAACAGTTGACTGGAGCCATGGCTTTGAGTTCAATCAAACAGAGGGAATCGTCGTAGATGAGAACGCAAACTTCAGACATTTGTTGGGCTATCTAAAACAATTTTTCAAAAAAATGGGCTTTGAAAAAATCAGATTCAGACCAGCATATTTTCCTTATACAGAACCCTCAGTAGAAATAGATGTTTTCCATCCAGAAAAAAAAGTTTGGTTAGAACTCGGCGGGGCAGGGATTTTCAGACCAGAAGTAACAATTCCTTTGCTCGGGAAAAATGTTCCAGTTCTTGCGTGGGGACCTGGCTTTGACAGGATGCTAATGGACTATTATGAAATAAAAGATTTAAGAGAACTTTACAAAAATGATTTAACTAAATTAAGGAAAATGAAATTTTGGATGAAATGAAAATAAAATATGTATCAAGGAAAAAGTTATATCCCGCATTTGGAGAATCAGATATGAAAAATCAAGTAGCATTCGTGAGAGAAGACCTTCCAAAAATTGTTAAAAAATTTGTAAGAGACCACGAGCTGTATCATTTAAAAGATAAATCGCAAAATGTTCTATGGAGAGAAATAAAAGCAAATATATACTCTGCAATAAGACATCCCTTAGGATCTATAATCACCTTAATAATGAGTTTACAACCTTACAGAATTAAATTATATATTCAAAGGATTAAAAAAGGAAAATAAAATGTCAGTTATAAATCTCAATAAAAAACAATTTGAAAAAGAAATCGGAAAATTAGACGAGAAAATGCAGGATAGAATTTCTATGTTTGGAACTCCGGTTGAAGAAATCAGCGAGGACGAAATTCAGATTGAGGTCTTTCCAAACCGCCCTGACTTGCTTTCTTATCAAGGATTTAAACGCTCATTCCTTGCATTTTTAGGGAAAAAAACAGGACTTAAAAAATATAAAATAAATCCTCCAGAAAAAAATTACAAAGTTCTTATTGATTCTTCTGTGAATGAGGTTCGTCCTTATACTGCCTGTGCGATTGTTAAGGGTCTAAAATTAAATAACGAAAGAATAAAAGAACTGATTGAAATTCAGGAAAAACTGCACCTTACCGTCGGAAGAAAAAGAAAAAAAATAGCAATAGGAATTTACCCTTTGGAAAAAATAAAACTGCCGATAACTTTCAAGGCATTAGAACCAGATAAAATAAAATTCATTCCTTTAGAATCAAACAGAGAAATGTCTGGTCTGCAAATTCTTCAGAGACATCCAACAGGAAGGGACTATGCTCATCTTTTGGCAGGCAAGGCAAAATTCCCTATTTTTATTGACGCTGACAAAAATATCTTAAGCATGCCTCCGATAATTAATTCGCAGTTAACAGGAAAAATAACTGAAAAAACAAAAGATGTCTTTGTTGAATGTTCTGGTTTTGATTTTGAGATATTAAAAAAATGTTTGAATATAATTGTAACAGGTCTGGCAGATATGAATGGTAAAATTTACCAGATGGAACTTAAATCTAAAAAATCAAAAACAACACCGGACTTAACAACAGAAAAATTAAAAATTAATCTGGAAAATGTGAATAAACTTTTGGGCCTAACTCTTAATGAGAAACAACTGAAACAATTAATTGAAAAAATGGGGCATGGTTATGAAAAGGGTTTTGTCGAAATTCCCTCGTGGAGAACAGATATTTTACATGAAGTTGATTTAATTGAAGATGTTGCGATTGCTTATGGTTATGAAAATTTTATCCCAGAAATTCCAAAGATTTCAACAATTGGAAAGGAAAACCCCGAAGAGATAATCAAAAGAAAAATTTCAGAAATTCTTGTTGGAGTTAATATGCTTGAGGTCTCAAATTATCATTTGACAAATAAAAAAGATCAGTTTACAAAAATGGGAATTCAAAAAACTCACGAAAAAAATTTTGTAGAAATTGAAAATTCAAAAACCGACTACACGATTTTAAGAAAAGACATCACGCATTATTTATTAAAAAATTTGTCAGAAAATATTGACTCAGAATACCCCCAAGCAATTTTTGAGATTGGAAAGGTCTTTAGATTAGATGATAAGATTAAAGAAAGCGAAAAATTAGCGATGGCAATTACCCCAGGGAATTTTACAGAAGTAAAGCAAGTTCTTGAATATTTATTTAAAATGATTGACATTAGAATAAAACTTATAGAATCGGAAAATTTTCCCCCGCACTTTATTGAAGGAAGAGTTGCAGAAATAATTCTGGAAAACAAGAAAATAGGATTTGTCGGAGAAATTCATCCGAAAATTTTAAAGAACTGGAAAATAAAAATGCCAGTTGCAATTTTTGAAATTAATTTGGGAGATGTTTTTGAGAGATTAGAATGAAAATACTTTTTATCTGCAAACACAATAAAACAAGAAGTAAGATAGCGGAAACATTTTTTAAAAAGCTAGACAAAAATAAAAAACATAAAGTAAAAAGTGCGGGGATTATCAAAGGACGTCCAATTAGCAAGGAAGAAATAAAATTCTTCAAAAACTATAAACTAAAAATAAATTCAAAACCCCAATCACTCTCAACAAACAGGGTAAGATGGGCTGATTTGATTATAATAGTAGCAGACAATGTCCCAAAATCAATCTTCAAAGGGGAAAAAATTAAGATATGGAAAATTCCTGATGCAAACATAGAAGAAAAGAAAAAGATAAAAAAATTAATTTCAAGGATAGAGTTAAATATAAAAAGATTGGTAAAAGAAATCGATTAATATATTAAAGAATTAGCAAATTCAGAGGCATAAATTAATTCTGCTAACATTTGGGTCTTGTCTTTTTCCACTTTAAAACCATTAATTAAATCTCTTTTTATTTTACTTAATATTTTAAGTTTTCTATTTTTTTTAATACTTTCAGAATTTTTCTTAGATACTTTAATATCATAAAAAGACGTGAAATTTTTTCTTAGAAGATTATTTAGATTTCCCTTTTCGCCACCATGAAAATATATTTGATTACTTCCTTTTATTTTGGGTTTAGATTCAGGAACAATTATCACTTTTTGAGAAACATATGGTTTCATAGGGAAACATGCTCTATCAGTTAGCCATTTATAACCCATTTTTTTAACAATACTGAACGTGTTCCCTCCAAACAGATGATTAGGCGGGACATAAAGTTCGGGTTCTCTTCCAAAAACTTTCTTGAGTTTTTCCCTTCCTTGCCTCATGAATTTTTCTTGTTTTTTACCAGAAATTTTTCCAAACCATAAACAATAATTTTCATGATGAGGACCGATTTTTATTTTATTCTTTTTTCGATACCCCACACATTTGTTACATATGTGAGTTAACCCCTGTTGACCTAACACATAATTCTTTTTCTTGAATAATTTCTTAAAATATTTTATTTGACATTTCTTAATAAGAGGAATTTGAATCGGAGCAAGAGAAATTGCAATTGGACCTTTCTCTGCTAATTTTTTAACTATCTCAAAAGAGTTTTTATCAAAAGTTTCGAGATGAATATTTACAATCACCATAATTAAAAGACAAAATCTGACTATAAAAATTATTCTTTTTTAGTTAATTTATCAAGTTTTATAAAAAGAGGTTTTAAATTTAATTTATTTTCATTTTCAATAACAATGTCGGCTTTTATCTTTTTTCCAAATTCTTTCCATTCCAGAGTCCATCTTTTTATCTCTCTATCAAAATGAGGATCACGACAATTCTTTTTTTCAAAAATTCTTTGCTCGAGTATTTTTCTGGAAGTTTTAATTCTTATAAGAAATATTGTATATTTCTTATTTTTAAACATTGAAAAAATTTCTTTATACCTTCTGTCAATACCGCTGTCCAAAATAATTAATTTATTTTCAAGAGAGTAATTTAAAAAAAGCCAAAATAAATATTTTTCTAAAATAGGATCAACATAATCCAGATTTTCAGGATTTTCTTCATCTTCTTTTTTTAATAAGTTATGAATTATTTGTCGGATGCCATCATTCCTAATTCTAATTCCAGAATATTTTTTTTCAAGAATTTTTGAAATATATGTTTTTCCTGAGCCAGGGATTCCAGAAAAACAAATTAATAATTTTTTGTTCGGAACTGAAATATTTTTAAATTTTTTAAAATGTTCTTTATAAATTTTTTTAAATAAACTTAAATCTTTCATAAATCAAATAAGAATTTGGGGTATAAAAATTATTCTGTTATTAAAACATCTTACCTTTACAAAGGTTAACCTGTTCTTCTCCACTAGGACAATAGTGTCTAAATCGTCCGCAACTTAGAGGGGAGTTTCCAAATTCAGTTATATATTTATTCAAATCCGGAAAAAACCAACACGCTTCATCTTCTATACCTCTTTTATCTAAAATTTTTCTAATTTCACAATAAAGTTCAGGTTCTTCTTTTGGAAGTTCTTTTATTCTAGTTTTGCCTATAACCATAAAAGCGGGGTCTTTTCTTATATCTACAATCATCCCTTTTTTAACAGCGTCTATTGATTCATCTTCCTGCGAAGGCATTGTTTCCATACAATGTTCATAAGGGCAATCCAATCCCTGCTCTCTAAATTTTTCATTAAACCTTTTATCTGGAACATAACCTACCCCGTATTCTCCCAATACCTCATCTTCTAATTTAAATTTTTCTATCATGATAATCTAAAAAATTATTTACTTATAAACCTTTCTATTGTAACCACTTTAGAGAAATAACTAACCAATTTTATTCATTAAATTTATCTCAACCAAAATAATTTTTCCCGTTTACCTCAACCTTGTTGTCCCAGTTCTTTTTTATAACCCCGAGAACATTCAAAATATCTTTTTTAATTTCCTGCCAGACATTGTAGGACTCCTTGATAAATTTAACTTCTTTTTCTTCGGAAAATTCAACATCCAGTTCAATTAAATTAATTTCCATCTTCGCCAGTTTCTTGTAAACATCTGTAAGTTTCTTTTTTTCATCTGAACCAATTGACTTTACAACAGAAAATATAAATATCGGAACATTCACAGGATTCAAAATATTTTCAATGAACCTCAAATAATTCGCAAACTTGTCAGCAACGAATTTCCGTATTTCCCTCATAAGAAAA
>DAOWFF010000045.1 GCA_030638105.1 archaeon
AAAGAGGAGAAAAATTGCAAAAAGATTCATGGAAATGACTACAAAAATAGAAGACCTCTCAAATCAGATTTATCATTTACAGCAACGGCTTGAAGTTCTTGAAGCAAAGAACAGAATAAATGGTTAGACATATTTTCAATAAATTTATTAATGCCGTTTTCTATTTAACTTTATGAAAGATTTAGAATCAAAAATCTTGGCGTATGCACTGAAAAATGCAGTAGCACATAACGGAAAGGCGGTGCAGGGTGCGGTTATTTCTGGTTTGTTTAATGACGGGTTGAAAAAAAGTGAAGTTGGAAAATATATTAAAAAAATTTCTAAAATAATTCTAAATGTTAATTCTCTTTCAGTTGATGAGCAAAAAAAGGACTTTGAAAAATTGAAAACAGATGTTAGTGAAAGAGAAGTTCGCGAGGGCTTGCAGGAATTACCGAATGTAAAAAAATCAGGTGTGATTATGCGGTTTGCCCCGAGCCCGTCAGGACCAATGCATATTGGACACGCAATGACTGCTTGTTTATCTTTTCTTTATGTAAAAAAATACGGCGGGAAATTCTATGTAAGAATTGAGGACACAAATCCAGAAAATATTTACGAGCCGTCCTATAAAATGCTCAAACAAGAATCAAAATGGCTTTTTGATGGAATTGCAGAATTTGTAATTCAGTCCGACAGAATGAAAATTTATTATAAGTATGCTAAAAATTTAATTAAAAAAAATGCGGTTTATGTTTGCACTTGCCCCTCTGAAAAATTCAAGGAATTTGTTTCTGCAAAAAAGAATTGTCCGTGCAGAAAATTTAGTGCAAAAGAAAATTTAAAGAGATGGGAAAAAATGCTGGCTAAAAATGGTTTTAAAGACGGAGAAGCGGTTTTGAGATTTAAGTCATACGAAGGAATGAAATATAAAAATCCCGCATTAAGGGATTTTCCGTTGGCGAGAATTAATACTCACGAACATCCGAGACAGAAAAAAAAATATCGCGTCTGGCCTTTGATGAATCTTTCCGTTGCTGTGGACGACATTGAAATGAAAATGACTCATATTATTAGGGCAAAAGACCATATTGATAATGCTAAAAGACAGGAATTAATTTACAAAATTTTGGAAAAGAAAATTCCTTGGACCGGTTTTTTGGGAAGATATAAATTTAAAGATATGGAATTGTCGGCGACAAAGATGAGACAGGAAATAGAACAGGGAAAATATTCTGGATGGGACGATGAAAAATTGCCGACTCTTGCGTCATTAAAAAAACAGGGCTACAAGCCAAGCGGCTTTTGGAAATTTGCCGAACAAGTTGGTTTGTCTGAAACAGATAAAGTTATGGACAAAAAAGAATATTTCAAGCTCTTGGATAGTTTCAATAGAGTGTAGAAACATTTAAATATTTGTTTTGTCAAATAATATTAAGAATTAAATTTTCAAAAGAAAATTCAAAAAGTAAATCAAAAGATTTTCATGCTTAAATTTTCAAAAGAAAATTCAAAAGGAGGTAAAACATGATTCAAAATAAAAAAGCTTTGTCCGGAGTTGTAACAACTTTGATAATAATACTTTTAGTAATTGTTGCTATCGGAATTATCTGGGCAGTTATAAATCCATTTATTGGAGAAAGTGTAGAACAAATTGGAACAGGAACAAAATGTTTGGATGTTAGTGTAAAAGCAACGGCGTTAGTAAACACAGTAGACACAAATTATGATGTTACTTTATCAAGGACAGGAACAGGAGATGAGATTGGAGGAGAAAAATTAGTTTTCTTTAATGCGTCTGGGGATTCAAGTAGTGTAATTGATTTTGGTTTGGCTTTAGATAGATTAGAAACAAAAACGCAATCCATACTAGAAGTAGGAATATCAAACGTTAACAAAATAGAACTAACAGTTTACTTTACAGACGATTCAGGAAACGAACAACTTTGTCCGCAATCAAGCACATTTAATTTTTAATTTATTTTCTAATTCTTTTTATTTTTTTAATAGTGTAGACCTCGTCGTTTTTTCTTACATTCAGAAGTTTTATTCCAACTTCGTCTGACTTTTTCCCTGCCTCAACTGATTTATTTTCTATTTCTATTCTCTGAACTTTTGAATTTACCAAACCAGTTGTTTTCCCAATCACAATTATTTTATCTCCAACTTTTAAATCCGAGACAAGTTTAATTGTCGCAACTTTAATCTTTGGAAAATAATGAACAACTCTCCCGACGAAATGTTTTTTTTCTGAGGCAGAACTATGTTCTGTTTTTGAAAGGTCGTCTGAAGTCGGAGTCCCTAAATAAAAACCTGAAGAAAATTCTTTGTTGTATATTTTTTTCAATTCATTCAAATAATTTCTAATTTCTTTTTCTGAAAGTTCTTTTTCCAATGCTTTCTTATAAATTCTTATTACTACTTCAACATATCTCGCGTCCCTGTTTCTCCCTTCTATCTTAAAAGATTTAATCCCAGCTTTTTTCATTTTTTCAATAAAAGGCAAAGTGCACAAATCCTTGGCTGAGAAAATTTTGTTGTTCTGAACTTTCAGTTCATTTTTGTTTTCATCCTTAACAAAATAACTTCTTCTGCACGGCTGTAAACATTTTCCTCGGTTTGCAGAACTATTAAAAAGAAACTGAGAAGTCAGACATCTGCCTGAAACAGCGATGCACATTGCCCCATGAGCAAAGCATTCAACATCAATTATTTTTGAAATTTTTTTGATTTGTTTGAGATTTAATTCTCTCGCTAAAATTATTCTTTTTGCCCCGAGATTTTTGTAAAATTTTGCTGTCTCTGTATTTGAAACAGATGCTTGTGTTGAAATAAAAAAAGGAATTTGATATTTCTTGCAAAGTTTGATTACAGAAAAATCACAGCAAATTACAGCATCAACTTTGCATTTAATTTTTTTAATTATTTTTTTAATTTTTTTTATTTCATCGTCATAAATAATTGTATTCAAAGTTAAATATTTTTTGATGCTTTGTGGCTCGCAAATTTTTTTAATTTTGTCCAAGTCCTTTATTGTAAAATTTTTTGCAGTTGCACGCATTGTAAAATCCTTCAATCCAAAATAAACTGCGTCTGCTCCTGCGTTGATTGCTGTGACAAGCATGGGAAAATTTCCGACTGGTGCAAGGAGTTCGTATTTTTTTCTCATAATTTTCTTAGAAGAGTTAAGTTTAAAAATCCTTTTTATTTAGAAATAATATGACAACTAAAGTTAGGAATTGTCGGCATCATTAGAATACTGAATTTTCCTAGTTGTGCAAAGATTTTTAATTCTCTTTTAACTCAATTAAATACCAAAACCTATGGTTTTATGCGATTTCCGTCGGATTGCAAGAAAGAAATCGCTTTACAGGAACAGGAAGGGAAAATCCAAAAAAACCGATTAGGTTGTTTTGAATGGTAACTTATAAATGCTTTAAATGTGAGAAAAAAATTAACAGCAGTATCTTGGAAAAGAGATTTGTCTGCCCTCATTGTGGGAGCAAGATTTTTTATAAACCCCGAACTAAAGTAAAAAAAATTAAAACCGACTAATGACAAACCAAAAACGAAAAAATACAGGAGATGCAGATTTTAGAACAGAATCTTCAGAATTTACTTCTTCAAAAACAGGCGTTCCAGATGGAGCTTTCTGAAACAGAGTCAGCGTTAAAAGAAATAGAAAAGTCCGGCGACGAGGTTTTCAAAATTATCGGGCAGTTGATGATTAAAACAGAGAAGGCAAAAATAAAAGAAGAACTTTCTAATAAAAAAAAGATTCTTGAGTTGAGAATAAAAACAATGGAAAAACAAGAAATGAATTTTATGAAACAACTTGACATTTTAAGAGAGGATATTGTGGGGAAAGAAAAAAATCCTCAGAATAAGAATCTGAAATGAAAACATATGTAAAAAAATTGCGAAATCTTTATAAATATCCCCAAGTTAAAGTTTCTATGGTTTTCAATAAAATAAAAAAAGCTTTTTCAGGTTCTGTTGGTGGAGAAGTTGATGACGACGAATATTTGGAAATTGATTTGGAAAAAGAAGAGAAAGAAAACAAAGTTCTTGTAAAACTTTTTGTGCTTAAACATTATGAAGATGTTAGCGAGATTCTTACTGCGTTGCGGGAGGGCTACACTATTGCTATTATTGATATAAAAATTTTGAGGCAGAAAGATCCTATTGAGTTGAAGAGGGCTGTTTCAAAGATCAAAAAAACAGCTGATGCTCTTGAAGGAAATATCGCTGGGTTTGGGGAAAACACAGTTATTGTAACTCCTGCTTTTGCTCAGATTCACAAAGCAACAGCAAAGCCAAAACAAGAAAATCCAAAAAGCAGATGGGATTAAAAATTCTTAAGCAAAGATTTAAAATATTATTCTTATTTATTAATTTATGAAAACACTTTTTATCCCAGCAAAAATAAAATCAAAAGTAAATGAGAAAAAAATTTCTTTGATTTCAAACAAACTTCCGAAAAATATTGTTGTTGCTTATTCTGTTCAGTATGAAAATCAGGCAAAGAAAATAAAAAACATTCTCTCCGAAAATCATAAAATAATTCAGTTTGTTCAGGTTTTAGGGTGTTCTAAAATAAATTTTCCAAAGAATACCGACGCTGTTTTATTGGTAAGTTCTGGAAAATTTCATGGAATTTCTTTGGCTGTTGAAACAGGTCTTCCTATTTATATAGTAGAAGAAAACTCATTAAAGGAAATTTCAAAAAAAGAAATTGAAAATTTGAAAAAAAGAAAAAAGGGTGCTTATTTGAAATTTCTTCATGCAGACAGAATTGGGATTTTGGTTTCCACAAAGCCAGGTCAAGAAAATCTGAAAAACGCGATTGAATTTAAGAAAAATTTGAAAAATAAAAAGTCCTACTTATTTGTTGGAAATAATATTAATACATCTGAATTTGAAAATTTTGGACTTGATTGCTGGGTGAACACTGCGTGTCCGAGATTAGATATGGCAAGTAATGAAATAATTAATTTGGGAAATTGTAATTAAACCTTTGCGATTGAGAAAACGGTTTTCAGGGCCACTATTATTGTTGCGGGGACAAACAAAACCAAAAGTGCTGCGAAAGTTGAAGAGACAGTGTCGCCAACGCCGATTCCGATTAAAGAACCAGTTACACTTTCCATTCCGAATTTACTTACCACGACGAGTATCGCTCCTGCAATTAAAAATGTCTGAGAGTCCTTTCCAGTTGTTTTGATTGAAAATCCGACGACTAATCCAAGAATAATTAAAATTGCGTAAATCTGTGCGCTGTAGGCCATTATTTTTTCAAGCGAGAAAAAAGACGACGCGCTCGTCCCAATAATCACTGCAAGAACTACACCAATTAAAAACGCCCATGCCCCAAAAGAATTTTCCTTGTCTGTTATTGCCATACAAATACATAGCATTTTGAAATATATAAATGTTTTGAAGTTGAAAAATAAAATAGTTATTTGGATAATTACCTTAATGTTTTGCTAATTCCTTAAACAATATTTCATCTTCTTTGAAAACAATTTCTTTAGCAACTTTGACAAGTTCTAATAATTTTTGATCATTTTTAGAAATAACAAAAGTTTCTTTTATTGTAAGTTTGTATTTATCTTTATTTCTTGATTTTTTATTCTCCATTTTCTTTTTTTTCCAACAATGTTATGTTTACGAAAGTTTGATTTAAATAATTTTTGACTTTTTTTTCTTCAATAATTTTGCAATTTTCATCAAGCCATTTTTTTATTTCTTCGTAAGTAATTTCACCTTCATATTTTGCAATTTCTAACATAAAATCCGTTGCTTCTTGGTATTCTATTACCAAATGACATTTGTTAATAAGCATAAAAATTTTAGATATGGCATAAGCTGTTCTTTTATTTCCATCTATAAAATAATGTCTTTTAGCAAATTCATTTAAAGCAAAAGCCCCTATTTTTGTAGGATTTCTTTGATTTTTATATTGGTGGTTAAGTAATTTATAAGTAGAATTATAAATCCCCCCTTCATCTCTTATCCCTTGTAATCCCCCCCCTATTTCAATTATTTTATTATGAATTTCTATAATCATTTCTTTCATGTTGAAAATAATCCCTTTAGATATTCTTTTTCTTGGCGAATGCCAATAAGGACTATTACATTTTGGACAAGTTTTTGGATTTTTAACTTTCCTTTTTTTCCAAAGATGATAGCACCTAAAACAGAATAGGGTATTGGTATTTTTAGGCATATATCGTTATATATAACAACATATTTAAAGCTTTGCTTTTATAAAACTATATAGATATAACTATATAGAAATATTTTTTGCACTGGAACTCTTACCAAGTTCTGGATTTGATTGTCTTATTAAAAATAAAAGAATAAAATACTGATTAACTTAACAATGTTTCAAACACAAAAAGTTTATAAAATAAAAATTATTGATAATGTAATGATAAAAAAATTGGTGTTGGTTTTGGCTGTTTGTTTTTTGCTTTTGCAAGTTGTTAATGCGACTGAAACAGAGATTAAAGTTAAGACCCATCCTTTTCACGAGGTGCAGGTTGCGATTATGGATTTTTCATCTGGGGGCTCTTCAACATTACAGCGTTTTATAAATAGTTCTGATGAATACGGGGATGTTAATTTTTCTTATTCTTCTAATGAACTTGAAATTGATTTAATAGTTTTTATCAAGAAAGATAATGAACGAGTTATTCATAAACAATTTAATGAGAAAACTGAAGAGCCGATTTATATTGAATTGGCCAAAGCTGGTTTTGAGTTTATTGAAACGCCGGTGCCTGTAAATGAAACCCTGAATGCGACAATAGATAATTCAACTATTGAGAGCAATGAAACTGAAACAGAGATTATTGTGGATGCGAATGTTACAGAAAATAAATTTGCAATTGCGGGATTTGTGGTTTTTGGGGAAGAGGGACTTTTGTCAAAGAAAGTAATTTATTATTTTTTTGGGATAATTGTTTTTCTAATAATTGTTTTTTTTGCTTTGAAGGTTTTGAAAAAGAAATTGAGAAATTCAAAAAATTCTGGAGATAAAGGTGATGGAGGAGTTGGAAAGGGCAGGAGTAAAGAAGAAACCATAGAAGACGCCGAGAGGAAAATTAAAGAGGCAAGGGAAGAAATAGAGGAAATTAAGAATGAAAACAAAATCCGCGACGCGAAAAAGAAACTTATAGAAGACGAGAAAGAACTGATAAGATTGAGAAAAGAAAAAGATAATGAGCCGTCTAAATAAAAAATTAAGTATATTCTGCAAAATATAAAACTTTATAAACCATAGTAACTCCAAAATGATTACAAATGAAAAGCAAAATATTTGGTTTGTTAAGTTTAAGCATTTTATCGTTGGTAATTTTAAGTGGACTTGTTAGTGCGGCGTCATTAAGTGTTGATTCAGACAGCATTGAATTTCCTGATTCTATAAATCATGATGATGGCTCTTTTGACATTGTTTTTGATTTAACAAATGAGGGAATTGAAGCCACAACCCTTGATTGGGAAAATGCTGGTTCTCAAGCATCACAAGATGCAACAATTTCATTCTCACAAGATACTATTGGGGCTGGAACAGATACCGACCCAAACACAGAAACAATTACTGCCACAGTTAATTTTGCATCTCATAAAAGTGGAAATATTGTAGTAGATATTAAAGGTGATGCAGATGGAGTTGGAGGAGAATTCGAATTAGACACAATTATAGTTGCAATTCTTGATTCATCTGAACTTTCTGTTTCTTCTTCTGAAATTTCTCAAGAGGAAACTTCAACTACTATTACAATAAAAAATGAGGGAAACGTAGATTTAACAAGCATTACATTAACTGACTCAGGGGACTTTGAGATTAGTTTTAATCAATCAGAACCTTTTAATTTAATTGCTGGAGCAACAGAAACTATTGAAGTTACAATGACAACTGATGCAGACGACTTGGAACTTGGAACAAACTCTGTAACAATTACTGCAACAAGCGGGGATGTTTCTGCTACTGGAAATGTTAGTATTGAAAAATCGTTCTGTGATTATGATAATAAAGGGGAATTAGAAATTAATATTAAAGATATTTCAAACGATGGTTTTTCAAATAAAAAATTCGGGGATGATGATGAATGGTTCCCTCTTGAAGAAATTGAAGTTGAAGTTGAAATTGAGAACACGGGCAACCATGATATTGATGATATTGAAGTTGTTTGGGGATTGTATGATGAAGACGCAAAGGAATGGATAATTGAAGAAGAGGAAAGCGACTTTAACCTTGCAGACGGCAAAGAGAAAACATTAATATTAAATTTTAAATTAGATGATGTTGATGAGTTTGAGAACAACGGAGATTATGTTTTTTATGTTAAAGCAACAGGTAAAATAGATGCAAATGACGAAACTTATGATGGAGATGATACATGTGCAAGTGATTCAGAAAGAAAAAACATAATTATTGAAAGTGATTTTGTAGTTATTGATGAAGTTGAATTCCCAGAAACAGTTCAGTGTGGTTCAGAAGTTCAGATTTTGGCAGATGTGTGGAACATTGGAGACGATGACCAAGATGACATTGAGATTTATGTAGTTAATGCAGAATTAGGGATAAACGAAAAAATTGAAATTGACGATATCAATGCTTTTGATAATGAAAAATTAGAAGTAACTATAAAAATTCCTCAGGGCATGGACGAGAAATGGTATACTCTTACTTTTTATGTTTATGATGAAGATAATGATTTATATGAAACCGATCATGATGACGATAAAGCAGAATTCAGAATTCCTATTCAGGTTTTAGGGAACTGCGAAGTTGAATCAACAGCTTTGGTTTCTCCAGTTTTAGAATCAGGCGGAAAAGCAGGGGAAAAATTGGTTGTGAAAGCGACAATTACAAATACAGGAAATGAGTTGGTTAATTATGTTTTAAGTGCGACAGAAACGGACTGGGCTTCTGCTGTTGAATTTGGCGAGACAGCAATTGTTTTGGGTGCAGGAGAATCAAAAGATGTTTTGGTAACTCTTGATGTGAACAAAGATGTTTCAGGAGACAAGGTCTTTAATATTAATGTTCTGAATTCAGACGGCGAGCTGATAACAAAACAGCCAGTTTCAGTTCTAATAGAAAAGTCATCTGGATTTAATTTTGAAGGACTAATTCAAGACAACTGGTATCTCTGGGTTATCGGAGCTGTGAATATTATTTTAGTGATAATCATTATTCTGGTTGCTGTAAGAGTTGCAAGGAAATAATTCTAAAATGGGAATAGAAAAAATTGCATGTGAAAGATTAAGTAAAAAATTGGGTTTTGTTTTTGAGGTATTTGTTGAATTTAGAAAAACAATTGAAGAATTATACCGCCCCGCGGGAATAATGTGTAATCACTATGATTCTGAGAATGGTACTTGTAATCTTGTTGAGGAAGATTGCACATTTGCTGAATGGAAAACTCTTTACTCAGAAGAAGAAAGAAAAAGAAGACGAAAATAGATGGTTTCCACAAGTTTAAAATTCCTCAGAAAAATAGACAACTTTTTCTTATTTTCTAAAAATCTTTTTATAAAGTCCTTCGCCAAATTTATTTTCTGTTTCTAATTTGA
>DAOWFF010000004.1 GCA_030638105.1 archaeon
AAACCAAGAGAAGCTTTGGATGTTAGTGCTGTTGAAATCGGGGTTCCTGAATTATGCAAATATAAAAATACTTTAGTTGAAGTAAAAACATTTGATACAGATTATAATTCTGTTGAGGCAGACATTTCTTATTCGTGTTCTGGTTCAAATTGTCAAATTGGAAAAACAAATCAGGGAATTTTATCTGAGAATTTCCCTCAGTGTGTGAATGGTTATGTTACAGCAAGAGCAGAGGGATTTGAGGACGCAAGACATTTGTATTCTACAATTAATGAGGGAAGCGTTGAGATTATTCTTGACAAACTTTATGAAAAAAATATCAGGTTGAATTTAGACGGAGTTGGTTACAACAAGGATGCAATAATTAATTTTGTTTCCAGTAAATTGTCAAAAACAATTGTTTACCCAGAGCAAAAAAGTATTGAACTTAGCGAGGGGCAATATGAAATTCAGGTTTATATTTATGAAAATTCTTCAATAAAATTAGAAGAAACAATTAATGAACAATGCATTGATGTTCCGAAATCAGGTTTTGGCGGGTTGATTGGGCTGACGCAGAAAAAATGTTTTGATGTTGAAGTTCCGGCACAAATAATTTCAAATGCTTTATCAGGAGGAGGAACAGAAAATTATTATATTCTGGAAAGTGAATTAATTAATTCAGGTTACCTTGAAATAAATGTGGAGAGTTTGGAGTCGCCCAAAACAATTGAGCAGTTGCAGGACAATTACTTTTTGTTTGAAAGCAAGGGCTTGGATGTGGGGTTTAAATAAAATGAAAAATAAAGAAGATAAAATAATTGTTTTTGGAGGGAAGAAAATCAGAAGGATTTGGCATAATGATGAATGGTGGTTTTCTGTAGTGGATATTGTGGAGGTATTGACTGATAGTGTTGATTCAAAAGATTATTGGTATAGGTTGAAAAAAAG
Organism: archaeon; assembly: GCA_030638105.1. Classification (GTDB taxonomy): domain Archaea; phylum Nanobdellota; class Nanobdellia; order Pacearchaeales; family GW2011-AR1; genus DAOWFF01. The sequence goes on from DAOWFF010000004.1 coordinate 931, forward strand.
AGAATTAGAATCTACTGGGATTGAGTTATCGACATTTTGTCGGCAACTGAAATTAGAATCTTTAGATGGGAAAAAATATCTTACAGATTGTGCAAACACCAAATCAATATTTAGAATCATTCAATCTGTACCTTCTAAAAAAGCAGAGCCGTTTAAAAGATGGCTCGCAAAAATTGGTTATGAGAGAATTCAAGAAATAGAAAATCCTGAACTTGCGCATGATAGAGCAAAAGAGTATTATAATAAAAAAGGTTATCCTAAATCTTGGATTGAAAAAAGAATTAGAGGAATTGCAATTAGACAAGAGTTAACAGATGAGTGGAAAAATAGAGGGATTGAAGAGAACAGGGATTTTGCTATTTTAACAAATGAAATAGCTAAAGCAACTTTTGGTTTGTCAATAAAAGAGCACAAAGAAATAAAAGATTTGGATACAAAATTTGAGAATCAGAATTTAAGAGATCATATGACTGATTTGGAATTAATTTTTTCAATGCTTGGTGAAGCATCTACAACAGAGATAGCGAAAAGTAAAAATGTGTTAGGTTTTGAAGAAAATAAAGGAGTAGCTAAAGAAGGTGGAGAAATTGCTGGAAAAGCAAGAAAGAATTTAGAAATGAAAACTGGCAGGAAGATTGTGAGTGAAAGGAGTTTTTTTGGAAAACCAATTAAAAAAAAGAAAGGAATAAAAATTATTTCAAAATGAAAAATAAAAAAATAAAATTTTGCGTGTTCTTTTTAATCGGAGTTTTTTTGATTTCTTTTTCTTCGGCTTATTTGCGTTCAGACCCGAAATTAATTCAGCCAAGTTCACAGGAGAGTTTTGGAAGTTTTGAGAAATCAATGTGCGAAGCAGGACAGGATTTTGTCGTTCAGATTTCTCCGTTTGGTTGCACCCCTTCTGTTGTAAGGAGCGATTTGCTTGAAGAGCAGGATGTTCCTGTTTTGTGCCAGTTAGGTGCGACAAAGATTAATCCTTTGATTGATGTTGAAGCAATTGAAAATATTAAGTTCACTGGAAAAATGCCCCCAGAAGTTAGGGGAGTTCCGCAGTTTCATCCTGCAAAGTCAGCGTTAGGAGTAAGCGGGGATTTGAATTCGCCGATTTTGAATAATATTGGTTATGCAGTTATTGTTTTGAAACAGCAAAAGAACTCGTCTGCACTTACTAATTGCGAGAAATCTGCTTTTGGAGGAGAGGTCTGTTGGGTTCAAGGAAATTTGACAGCAGAATTAAGATATGACGTTGAGAATGCTTTTGGGATTGGAGGAGCAATTTTTCATCTCCCTGAAATGAGCGACGCTGATTGGGGAGATAAGCATATTCAGTATGGATTTTGGAACGGGAAATTTTATTTGAGAACCGAGAGCGTTGATGAGACAGGAGCAAGGATTTCAATTTACGACGACACAAAAAAACTTTCAAGTGTGAATTTAAGAAAAGGGGAAACATCTGAAAGAATTTATCTCCCTGGTTTTGATTGTTTAGCAGGTTTAAATTTAAAATTAAATTCTTTGGAGTCCCCAACTACGCGAGCAAAATTAAATATTAATGGAGAAATTATTGAGGTCGCAGAAAATGAACGGTTTTTGGAAAATAGGTGTAAGGTTACTGGAATAGATAAAAAAGGTCTGATGCAGGAAGTTAGTGGTTATTGTCAGGAAGATGAAAGCAGGGAAGATTTTGAGTTGAGAATTAGTCCGAAAGTTGAGCTGGAAATTTGTGAGACAAATGGGGAAAAATGTGAAACTAACGATTATGAGGTTGGGAGCATTTTATACAAAGATGAAACTGGTTCAAACAGAAATATTTTCTTAGGTTATCTTGGGGAGAAAAAAGACGGCTCTGTTTTTATTATTCCTGCAATTACTCAGCATCACACTTCTGAAGATTTTTTGAATTCTATGGACATGGATTTGATTGAAAAATTCGCGAAGATAGAAGAAAATTTGGCAAAGGACAAAACATTTCTTGATGTTCTGAAAGGTGGTTCTGTTATTTTTGGGGCTATTACAAATGCTCTTGTTAGGGGAAGTGATTTTAGCGGTTCAATAATTTTAGGAAATGAAAAAGAAGTTAAATTTTCTGTTGGGGAAATAGCAGAGGCGTTATTAAAACTGAAAAACATAGCGACTTTTAAAAAATTTTGGGGTTCTCCATCTTACACAAAGAAGTTGATAAAATTCAAGGGTTTTGCAGGAGCACGGGATGAAGAATTTGTGGGGGATGTTGCGATTCAAAAAAAAGGAGGAACAGATATAGAAAATGCAGTGATTAAAATTACAAATAACAAACAAGACCCAAAGATTGTAGTTCATGAGGGCGAATTAAAAACTGAGATTTTTCTTGCAGAAGGAACAGGTTTTTTTGTGGCCCCTTCTGAAGGATTTGATTTAAAAGTGGTTGGGGCAAAACATGTTATTCATGATGAAAAAGATATTTCTTTTAGTTTTGGGGGGGAAGTTCTTGGGGGGTTGTATTCTTTCAAAACAGATGAGCATAAAGACATTATTCTTTTGGGAAGCGGAACTAAAGATTATCCCACTCTTACTTTTGGGGATTCTGGCAAATTAAAAGAAGGAGATTCTGTTTTTATTTTAGGATATGGAGAAGGGAGTAATTCATTACAAAAGAAAGAAGGAAAAATAAAAGATATTTTGATTGATCAAAAAATAAAGGATGATTCTTTTTCTAAATTATTTGAAACAGACATTAGTGTTAGCGAAGGTTTTAGTGGAAGTCCCTTATTTAATTCAGATAATCAAGTTGTTGGAATTGCTTTAGGTGCTTGGAGGGATGATAAGAATGCATTAGTTCTTCCAGGGAATTTTATCAAAGAATCTTTTTCTGGAGAAATTTTATTTGATGAAGGAACAATAACTTCCTTTTATTCACCAGATTTTTTATCTGATAAAATTAAAAAAATAAAATCAAACTATCAAAATGCAATGAATGACTATGACAAAATTCTAAATAGTTTTTCTGAGGAAAAATATCCTGAAAATTCTGAAATAAGTTTAGGAGAAGAGGCGTTGTATGGAAAAATTGTTTTGTCATGGAATATGAATCAGAAAAAAACAGTTGTTGAATTATGCGAATTGTTTGAGAGAGATTATCCTGATTCTGAAAAGGATTTGAAAACACAATGTGAAAATGAGATTAAACTTGCGAGTTCTGAAATTGATAGCAGAGATGTTTTGATTAACGGACAGGTTAAGAGGATTTCTTTGGAAGATATTACTCAACCGACATTTGATGATTATGGGGCAGAAGTTCGTTTGACTGGAACACAAGATGCTGAATTTGACGGGGACTATGATTTGGAAATGAATGAAAGGGTTTTTCTTTCTGAAGATGAATGGTTTGAATTAAGAAAGGTGGATGATGATTATATTGAAATTTATGCGAATGTAAAACGCGGAGGACTTAAGGAAGGATTTGTTGGAATTAGACAGGAGACCTATCGGATTGAATTAAATGAATACGAAACACTTGGAGAAAACAACCAGTATCAAGTTAAACCAATAAAAATCAATTTAAAAAAACAGGCGAAGGTCTCGGTTATTCCGAATATTAATAATGTTGGAACGAGCACGGATTTTGGTTTTAAGATTGGAGTTGAACAGAGAGCAATAAAACTTTCTCCTGAAAAGACAAGAGAGAAAATTGATTCTTTGAATAAAAAAATTATTGACTGGAATGATAAGTCAGAGAAACTTGATGCGGTTGTGAAAGGAATGAAGACCGCGTGTTTAGGAACAGGTCTTATTCTTACTATTAAAAATTTTCGTGCAAACCTGGGGGGAAAATCAATTGCACGGCAAAATGTTATGCACGATATTTGGTATCCTCATTGTGAAGAGTTGAGTGAACAGGATAAAGAAAAATATCCAAGTTTGGATTCTTGCTTGGTTGAAAAATCAAAAGAGATTGATAATGATGTGGATGTGTTGCATAAAATAATGGAAACAAAAAGTAAGGAATATAAAGAATTGCAGAAAGATTTTGAAACAACAAGTTGGTTAGGAACAACAGTTGACGACGAGAAATTAGCAGAAAAGATTTTTACTTTGGAATATAGAGATGGATTAATTGAGACCTTGGAAACTAGTTATGGAAAGAGCGTAACGATTGCTGGCAAGGATGTGGAAGTTTCAGAAATAATTGGGTTGATGGATAAAGATTTCCCAATAATTTCCTTAAGGGATTTTGAAGTAATGGTTGAGGCGTCTAAAGTTTCTTCATTAAAAGGAATGTCTGAAGAATATTTGAAAAAAGAATTAACTGATATTTATGTGAATAAACATGAAGAAGGAGAGAGAGATAGTTTTGCAAAAAGTGTGGGGGCAGGTGAAGAACATGTTACAATGAGTTCGTCTAAGGATTTAAGAAAAATTAAAGTTACAGATTATTTAAAATTTAAAGAGCTTGAAAAAAAATATACTGTTGATCCAATTGATCTAATTATAGATCCCGACTCTAATGTTCATTTTTACAAGGAAATGGAAGAGAGTGAAAAAAATTATTTAATTGTGTTTGATAATCATGGAGCAGTTATTCAAACATATAAAATTCAGATAGAAAATGTTTTGACTATTTATGAAGGAATTGAAGACCAAAATCCTCAAAATCCTTTTGATTTTGTTTTCAAAAAATATGACGCGTCTTCTTATGAAAATAAATATGAGAATGCAGAGTTGAGATATTATGAGACAGAGCCGTATAAGGGGCTTCCTGCGATTGTGCCTTTTGATTTGGAAGACGGCTGGTATGCTTATATTGGGCAGACGCTTCCTGTTTTCGGGAATATAAGGTCGTATGATGATTCAGGAAGAGTTGTCAGTTTCTGGGTTTGTAATGTTGGAGCAAATGGAAGAGAAGAAAGCAAGGCAGGAGATGATATTTGTCAGATGATAAATGCTGGAACAGAACAGCCAAATGTTCTTAGTGGTTTGAACCCGAGTGATGCGTTGCAGGTTATAAACGAAGCTAAAAAAGCAATTGAAAGAGTTTCTAAATTGCGTAATCCAACAGGTAATGTAGATATTAGTTCAAAGGCGAAAAATGTTAAAGTCGGTAGACCAATGGCGGATGTTCCAGAAATGCAGTGTCAGGATTTTATGTCGCCGAAGGATTGTCAGTTGTTGTTTAATGTTTGCGATCCTGTGATTTGCCCTTCAAGCAGATGTAATCTTGGGGGTTCTTATCCTGTTAAAGATGTTATTCAATCAGGGATTATTGGGAGTATTGCTTTATGTCTTCCAAATATTAAAAATGGAATCTATGTCCCAGTTTGTTTAACAGGGGTTCAAGC
>DAOWFF010000060.1 GCA_030638105.1 archaeon
AATTTCATCTCTCCAGACCTTCTCAAATTTTTTGTGATATTTTAACATAAAAGGACAAAAATATTTTTTATTAAATTTAACTAATTCATCAACACAACTTCCTTCTTTCTCTTTTATTAACCCTTCAAAAGCAATTCTTTTAGTTTTTCTAACTAAATACATTATCTTATCAATCATATCTAAAATTTCTTGTCTTTCTTCCTCACTTACTTTTTTATTTTCATGTAAGTGGATTATATCCATTGGAGCAGGATAAACCCAAGAGTATAATTCTGTTACCCAACAATAAAATGTTTCAACCATTCTGTTAATTATTTTCCTTGAAAATTGATTGCTTACAAAACCTTGGGAAAGAACCATATCCTCAATATAAGAGATTTCATTAATTTCTTTAAAAGTAGATTTGAAACCCAATCTTTTTTTAGTTTCATTAAATTTTTCTTTTAATTCTTTTAAAATTTCTTGTTTGTTCATTATCCCAAAATAATTTCCAAGTTTAATTAATTTATGGAAAAATAAAAAGAGCCCCTGCAGAGTTCAAACCCTCGTCAAAAGTGGAGCTCGGCCAAACCGTTAGTGCTTTTTTGCTTGTTGGTACACTCTGCTCAGGCAATTAATAAAAATATTCAAAGTTTATAAATCTCTCAATTCTTTGTAAACCTTTTTTATCAAAGAAAATCTATCTATATTTATCATTGCTTTAGAATTTTCAATATCCATTAATTGACTTATGATATCATCAAGTTCTTTTTTTACCTCTAAATCAGCCATTCCAAATAATTTTAATTCAATTTCACCAGCTTCTTCACCAAGTTTTTCTCTAGAAGAAATATTACTTTCTTTCCAGTTGTCTATTATTTCTTTTAAAACTTTCATGGCATAATTTCTAACGTCTTCAGATACTTCTTTACCTTCCTCATACTTACTAATTATTTCTTGATATTCTTTATCAAATTTTTCAATTATCATAAAATCTTTATCAAATCTTTCAATTACCATAAAAAAGAAAGAAAAAGGAGATTTATAAAATCTCCCCTTAAAATAAAAATTTGTTTTTAATTTAACATTACCAAGATTTTTTATCTATTAAGATAGTGGGCTTTTTTAGAGTTATTTCTCTTTTAGATCCGCTTCCATCAGGATGGAAATTGTATAAATCCCTTAGTAACCCGTAGTCAGTATTCAAAGTTAAAGAGTTATGCCCAATCTTTTTTATATTTAATCCCCCTTCAAGTGTCATCCCAACTTTTGGAACACTTATCTCAATAGGTTTACTTTCAAATCTGCTAATACTTCCAAGAGGTTTCGGCAATTCAAACCCTGCCCCTCCCGCACTAAATTTTGGCAAATTTCCAGTATACAAAGCACTTGCACTCAAATTTTCCAAATCTCCAACTTGATAAACAATCAAATCTCTTCTAATGGGTTTTGCATCATACAAACTTTTTTCTAATTCTTGTCTCATTCTATTTTACCTCCTTTCAACTCTATAAATCTTTCGCTTTGCGAATATGAAATTAAATCTTCTTTTGTAAATAATCTCAGACCTTGTTTTAATGCAAGAGCATTTTTTAAATATGTCTCTGAATAAGATAGTCCTGTTTTTCTTTCTTCAGATTGTTCTGGGTATTCTAATGCTCTTTGTTTTTGTTCTTCTGATAAATTTAAATTATATTTTATTGCTTCTTTTGTGATTGGTTGTTCTTGTAACTGAATTCTTTTTTGTTGCAAATAATTTTTATTCCCTGTAATAAATTCTCCAGCCATGATTGGATGAGTAACCTGTGTTTCAAATAACCTAGTTCTTTCTTCAAAATTTTCTTCTCTAAAAACAGCCAAATCCAACCAAGAATTTTTTGTTGGTTGCAAATAATCTGAACAAGCAAATAAATCAATATCTGAAAAAGGTTTTTTAGAGCCAGTTAATAAAATTAATTTTGAATTATTTACTGCTTCAATCCCATAAACATCTTCCAACAATTTCTTAACTCTTTCAGGAGTTGTTCTCCTCGCTAAACCACTTGCATAAAAAGTTGCCAAATCTCCGTAGCTTTCAGAAAAATTTATAACTGAATCAACAGCTTCCCTGTTTTCTTTTTCAAGAAAATCATATTTCATTTCAAATTCATCTCTTAAACTAAATTCCTTGGAAAGTAAATATTCTGTCCAGATTGCAAAAATTTCATATCTTGCTAAATTTTGTTTTCTAAATTCTTTTAGTTCTTGAAATGTTTTATTTTGTTCTCTGAATTTTTCTAAATCTTTTAAACTAAATTTTCTATTTTGAAATTCTTGTTTTTCATCTTCTAATAATTTCTTTTCTAAATCAACTAATTTTCTTCCAATTAAAGATTGTTCGCAAAATAATCCGTGCCCAAAATATTCATGAAATAAACTTAAAGGATTTCTATTCTGGATTATCGCTGTTTGATTTCTTGGCAAATAAATTCCTGAAGAGTTTGAATTTAGATCTGTTCTTTGGCAAAATGTTTTCCAGTGTTTTTCTGGAATAGATTGTAATTTTGTTTGCTCTGGTTTATATCCATGTAAATCCTGATAAAAAGCGTTAGAAAAATCTAATAAGTGTTTTATTTTTGGTGCTTGCTTTTGACATGGCATCATTTTGTTTTTCAAGAATTAAGCATCTTGAGGTGCTGACCACCTCCTAAAAATAAGAGACCTTAAGTTTAAATACTTTCCCATCTTTCATCCCTCTCCTAACTTTCAAATAGTAACATTTAAATATTCTTAATCCTTCTAAAAAGCATGAAAAGTTTAATCAACAAAGTATTAACTTGGGGATTTATAACTGGAAGTTTGTTATCTCCGCATATTGCAAATGCAAAAAATAATTTCCAAGAAAATAAACCTCAACAAAAAATTTCAGATTCAAGATTTGTTCTAGTTGGGAAAACCGCAAAACCAGTTTTAGAAGAACGCTTGAAAATTGTAAATCCAATTGAAGATTTTTCTATGAAAACAAAAAGCACTTGGGAACAAGACATAAAAGATGTTTATAGTTACAATGGTTCTTCAAAAATTCTAACAGAGATTAAAGAACTTGACCCAGAGGATTTAATAGAGACGGAAATTAATGATAAAGGAAAATTAGTTGTTACAAGTAAAGATAAAACAGGCAGGGCAGGAATTGTAACAAGATTTTATGAAAACAGCGTCGGGGTTGCACCTGCAAGTTTCGGAAGAATAAAAAGCATGTTTAAAGATGGAAAAAGAAAACCATTGGCTAAACCATCTTTTGAAAGTGTTTATGAATCTGTTTCAGATACTTTTTATGTGGATGTTACTAAAGCAATGTCAAACCTAGAATGTTTTGTGTGGAATTTGTTATCTGAGGATTATTCAGACAGATTAGTTCAGGGTGCGATTGTTGAAGTTAATGGAGTGAAAGATACAACAGATGAAAATGGAAATGTTGAGTTTCGGGTTGAGCCAGGATTTTACAGAATGAAAATAACACATCCTGAATTTTATGATTGGACAACTTCTGTTTTGGACTTTACAAATAATATGGTAAGAGAAGAAAATCTTATTTTAAGAAAAGATGTTGAAGTTTGTGATAAAAAAGATTGGAGTATAAAAGAAGTTGGTTTAGATGTTATATTTAAAATGTGGTGGCAAGAAACTATTAGTGGTAAAATTGAAGGATGGGGAAGAGAAGGGGAATTAGCAGGACAAGGTCCAAAAAATATTTATATTAATACAAGTCCTGCTTCTGAAATTGAAATAACTAAAGATAAAATTGCTTTAAATTATGAAATTATAAATTATGTGGCTGGGCATGGTCTTATGAATATGCCAAATATTGAAGAAGGAACAAATCCCCCAGAAATGGGAGCTTATGACTGGGTTAATACCTGGTGGAGAAATTCTGGAGGGCCTGGCTATCATTTTGAAGATTTAAACGGAAATCAAATTTATTCTGGAGGGGTTTGGTTTAATTTAACAGGTCCAGATAGAAGAATTTATTTAGAAGAAATAACTCAATGTTGTGCAGGGGCAACAACTG
>DAOWFF010000070.1 GCA_030638105.1 archaeon
AATTGCGACTTTGGAAAAAGCCCTGCAGGTTGTTCTTGACGGAGTTTATGATAAGATGCTGAAATTTACCCATAATGTCAGAACGCCTTTGACAAATGTTTATATGCTGGGGGTTGTTTTACCGACGCTGGGACTGGCGTTACTTCCTTTGGCGTCGGCGATGATTGGGGATTATCTGAAATGGATTCATATTTTTGTTTTGTTTAATCTTATAGTTCCTTTTTTTGTTTTTTATTTGACTAACAAAATTATGCTGTTAAGACCAGGTGGCTATGGAGAAACAGGGTTGCTGGAGAAAAATCCTTTTTACAATAAATACAAGAACAAAAAACATTATATTAATGCATTTTTTATTTGCCTGCCTTTTTTGATAATTGGATTATTACCTTTGATTTTTCAGTACACTGCTTTCCCTGAAATGATTGGACTGCAACAGGACTATACTTTTGCTGAACTTGGACTTGGATTTTTTGGAGAGGGAAAACTGTTTGATTTTGTTGAAACTGGAAATGGTTTTGCAGGACCTTTTGGTGCAGGTGCTTTGATTTTAAGTATGTTCATTCCTCTTGGGTTGGCGTTGTTTTTTTCAATAACTTTCAAGAACAAAACAAAAGGATTAATTGAAGAGCGAGTGAAAACAAAACAACTTGAAAAGGAATTTAATAATTCTGTTTTTCAGTTAGGGAACAGGGTCGGGAATGGGATGCCTCTTGAACTTGCTTTTGGAAAAATTGCAGAATCATCAAGGGGTTTGATGACAGAGGATTTTTTTAAGCGAATTAATTATAATATTCGTCAGATGGGAATGAGCGTGGAGAATGCAATTTTTAATCCTCGTCGTGGGGCTTTGATTTATTATCCTTCTGCACTGATTGCAACAAGTATGAGAATTTTTATTGAGTCCGCGAAAAAAGGTCTGAAGATTGCGGCTGTGAGTTTAATGAGCATTTCTGAATACACGAAAAACCTCCAGAAAATCACTGCCCGTTTGAAAGATATGCTTGCTGAAATTGTTTCTGACATGCGGAGCAACATGACTTTTTTGGCACCCTTGCTTTCTGGAATTGTTGTTGGTTTGGCCTCAATGATTACTGCTATTTTAAGCAGATTAAAAATTTCAGAATTAAGTGGTTCTCAAACCAGCTTTGGAAATTTAGATAGTATCTTGAGCATATTTGACATGACAAAAATGATTCCTCCGTATTATCTGCAGATTGCAATTGGGATTTACTTGATTCAAATAATTTTTATTTTAACAGGAACCTTGGTTACAGTTGATTCTGGCGAGGACAAACTTGAGAAAACAAACAAAACAGGGAAGAATTTGAAAAAAGGGATATTACTTTATTTTGTTACGGCAGTCCTCACAACTCTGGGGTTGTTTGTTTTGGTTTCAGTTGTGCTTGGGAATTTGATGTGAAAACATTTATTAATTCCTATTTCTTTTTTTGTTTACGAAAAAGGGGCTTTTCTTTTAGAAAAAGAAAAGCTATAGTGTAAAAGAAAACTAAGATAGAAAAATTTCGGAGAAATTTTTAAAATGAAAAAAACAGGAATTATTTCAGAGTATCTTCCATGGTTGTTAATTGGAATGGGAATTTTAGCAATAGTCATGATTAGCATTTTCGTTCTGAAGGACAAAGGAATTTCATTAATAGAGCAAATTAAAAATTTATTCAGGATGAGATAATGGAATTAACAATTACTCAACTTATAAAAATAATTGTCGGGGTTTTGGTTTTTGTCGTCGTAATCGCAGGGGTTTATTATTTTTTCAGAAATTATGTTTCGGATTTTTTTGAAAATGTTATTCCTTCAAATACAACTAATTTAATTTTAGGTTTATTAAAATGAAAAATAAAAACGGATTTTTGCTGGCTGAAGAAACCCTGAAAATAGTTATAGCAGTTATTTGTATAATGTTTTTAGTTTATTTTTTGACGTCTTTGTATTTTAATAAAGTGAATGATGAAAGATTGAAACACGCAAAAAATGTTTTAACAGAATCTGATGAAAATTTAGAGAAT
>DAOWFF010000029.1 GCA_030638105.1 archaeon
CCATTTCAATTTTTACTGAAGCCTCTATAACATTCCCTCTTGCTACGACTACCTTTTCATGTTTTTCTTTAAGGTCTTTAATGTTTGATGTCAACTTCTTAGATTCTTCCAACATTTCATCTACATCAGAAATATTTTTCTTTCTCACCAATTTATCAAATTCTTTTATATCTTCTACCATTTTATACTTAAAACAACAATTCCACATCTATTTCAATTTTTCTATAGTTCTTAGTTTTTGAATAAAAATTCAAAATTGATTAACTTTTTATATCTGCTTTGTTAGATTTATTTAGGATGGCAACATATTCACACTCAAGAATTTCAACCTTTGAAAATTGTCCTTACCAGTATAAACTAAGATATATTGATAGAAAAAAACCAGAAGTCTCAACGACAATCGAAGCGTTTATGGGGAGCATGGTGCATGAGGCATTGGAGCATTTGTACAAATTAAAGAAGTTTAAAAAAAGAATTGCAAAGGCAAGTATCATAAAATTTTATCGTGATTTGTGGACAAAGAATTATTCTGATGACATCCTGATTGTTAAAGCAAATTCAGAAAAATTGACTGCAGATAATTATCGGAAGATGGGGGGAAAATTTATTTCAAATTATTATGACAGAATGAAACCTTTTGACCAGTTAACTATTTTAGGATTAGAGACGATGGACAGAATGACTTTGCCTGACGGAAACCAATGGCACGTGCGAATTGATAAATTAGCGTGTGATGATGAAGGAAATTATTTTGTGTGCGATTATAAAACAAACGCAAGGATGAAAGACCAAGAAGAAGCAGACGCAGACAGGCAACTTGCTCTTTATTCTATTTGGGTTAAGGACAAATTCAAGGACGCTAAATCAGTAAAATTAATCTGGCATATGTTGGCTTTTAACAAGGACGCTGTTTCAGAAAGAACAGACGAGCAGTTGAAAAAATTACAACAGGATGTAGTTGATAGAATTAAAGAAATTGAAAATGCAAAAGAGTTTCCGAGAAAGCAGACGGCACTTTGTAATTATTGCGGTTTTAAATCAGAGTGTCCTTCTTTTAAACATGAAGCAGAGTTAGAAAAAATTGAAGATGTTAAAAAATTTAAAGAAGACGAGGGATTGAAATTAGTTGATGAATTTTCTGAAGTTAAAACCAAACTTTCTGAACTGAAAAAACAAGATGAAGAATTTAAAGAAAAATTAATTGCTTATGCCAAGCAGTTTGGTATTGATGTTGTTTATGGTTCAAATAAAAAATGTTCTGATGAGGGAATAGAAAATTTAGAAAATGCTGAGGTTTTAAGAGTTGAACCTTTGAATAAGTTTGGGAGACCTTTGGAAATTATGAAGTTGTTTGGTGGAAAAGTTGGTTATGGGAAGATGGTTAGGGAGTTAGAAGAGAGGATTTATTTGGTTAATGGGGTAAAAAAATAAGAGGAATGATGGGGGTTTGTATGGGGAATAGGTTAGGAATTAGAAAAGATTTAATTCTCTTGCACAACTACAAAATTTTGATTAACCATTTGGAGAATTTTTCTCATTTGATTTTCCATAATTTCCATTCTATCTTTTAGCATATCATTTTCGTTTTCAGATTTGGATAATTGTTTTTCAATTTCAGTTTTTGTTACATCAATCAACAAATCCTCCTCGCTGATTGTATCTCTCATTCCCAACATCTCACTATAATAATGAATCTTGTCTGATTTTTTCCAACCAAATCTAAACTTCAAAGCTGATTCAGATTTATACCGGGGAAGCCAATAACAGCAAGAACAATGCCGAAAATCATACATTGTTAAACTAGAATATTTCTCTCCCCCAGGACTTTTTTCTTCGCCAAATAATTTTCGAGAAAGCCTCTTAAGATATTTATTCATTAAGGTGGGAGTTTTTGTAAAAAGATAATCTTCTGAACCAAGATTTTTGGCTTCAACAAATTCTTTTATCAAATGTGAACAAAGCATTAACTTAATTCTTCTTCCAAAAGTTTTGCTAATTTCATCTCGGATATTAAGCTCTTTAAAATCATTGTAAAAATCAGAAACTTTGATATTAACTAATTCTGTTGGAGCCCTTATTCCAGTGTCAAATAAAAACATAATTAAAATTTTATAGTCATATTTCGCATGGTCATACAATTTCTTAACTTGTTCCTCTGTTAAATAAACCCATTCGGGCTTACTTTGGCTTATATCCAAATCTATTGTAATATCTTCAATAGTTATGCCTTTTTTTCTATTAACTTTCTGATGCCAGTGCCAAAACGCCTTAAAAATTTTAACATAATCCGTTGGGGATTTATACTGCTTCCCATCTAGCCGTCTTATCGCACCATTTCTAATTCCAGTAAAAAAGTCATGCAATTCTCGCTCCCCTATTTTCGTGATGTCCTGAATATTATATCTCTCCTCAAAATTTTTCATTAAAAAAATCATCCTCTGTTTTAAACTATTTAATCGGATATAACTTCTTGCCCCTTTCTTGCTTCCACTTGCCACATTAAGACCTTGCTCCATATCTAACAGATATTCTAAAAATATTTTAGAGTTTTTTTCAGAAATTCCCAGATTTTTACCTTTCAAAGAATTTTTCCATTTTAGATATTTTTCTTTATGCTTATAGGGGTCTATCTTCATATTCCCTTGATCCCCCAATTTATTATAAAAGAGGTGGACAAATTCGTGCTAAAGTGATTCCCATCGATGTGCCAAAAGGGTATAACGCCCCCACCGAGATTCGAACTCGGGTCGCAGCCTTGAAAGGGCTGTATCCTTGGCCACTAGACTATGGGGGCTTATTTAAACTTGGAATTTACTGCTTTTAAATTTTTATGGGTGCAGTTCTGAAAGGGTGAGCAATTTCACGAACCTTCCTATAACCCTTGATGTGAGTGGGGTTGGGAATATGTATCCTTGGCCACTAGACTATGGGGGCTTGATATCTTGTAATACCTGAAAAAAGAATATTGAAATACTTTTTAAAGATAACGTTCGGTTTGAAAGATTTTTAAAGAAGATTAATTTGTTATTATTGAAGTGTTGAATAATGAAAACAATAGGAATTATTTCTCTAAAAGGTGGCGTCGGTAAAACATCAGTTGTAAGTTCGTTGGGCAGTGCAATCGCGGGCTTCGGCAAAAAGGTCTTGCTAATAGACGGAAATTTTTCAGCAGGAAATCTTGGCCTGCATTTAAATGTCATTAAACCAGAAATAACAATTCACAATATCTTAAACGGAACAGCGAATGCCAAGAACGCAATCTGCAAACTCGCTGACTTTGACATAATCCCCTCCTCTGTTTCCAACAAAATAAATATCAATCCTTTGAAATTAAAAAATAAAATTTCCTCCCTAAAGAAAAAATACGATGTCATAATTATTGACTCTTCCCCATCTTTAAACGAAGAAACCCTCGCTGTGATGCTGGCTTCTGACGAACTCCTTGTTGTAACCACACCCGATTATCCAACATTAAGCACAACCATTAAATCAATTCAGTTAGCAAAAAAAAGAGGGATTTCAATTGATGGCCTGATTATCAATAAAGTGCACAACAAAAATTTTGAACTATCTTTAAAAGAACTTGAAAACACCGCAGAAATTCCCGTGATGGCTGTTCTTCCCTACGACATCAATGTTCTAAAAGCCCTGTCCAAATCTGTCCCCTTCACAAATTACAAACCAAAATCAAAAGCAGGTCTTGAATACAAAAAACTCGCAGGAACATTAATCGGAGAAAACTGCGAACCAGTCAGATTAAAAAAATTGCTTAAATGGGTCAATCCAAAAAAACAGGAAATCAACCGCGAGATTTTTTATCAGAGAGTTTTTAGATAATTTTTTTGAATAATATTGTTAAAAAATAATTGAATGAAAGATTTACTTTAGATTTTCTAATCCTTGATTAGTTCTAAGTTCTTTAATCTGTTGCATATAAATATCAAACTGTTTTTGGGCTTCTTTCATTATTGGCTCTCCTACTTCGTTATCTGCTGTGTATTTTGTAGTTTGACCATCCTTTGTAATTTCAACATATTCTCACATTAAATCTTCATCCAATCTATCCACATATTTTATAATTCTTCCATCTGGTTTTGTTACAGTTAGAATATTGTCATCATAACTTAGACCTCCAAGCCAACTTTTTTCTATAAATGTTACTTGGTCTTCTCCAATTTTGCTATCATATTTATATTGCGAATGGTCTTTACTGCATCCAGCAATACCTAAAACCAACGCTCCTGCCAAAACAATTGATGTTAATGTTTTTCTAATTGTCATAATCAAAAGTTATAATTAATACTTTATAAATCTTTCCTTTATTACCACTTTGAAGTTAATAACCCAATTTCATATTTTTCTTTTAATTCTTATCTGTTATCACTTTTCAAATTATCTAAATTCTTATAAAGAAGTTTTTCTTGTTGATTAAATGAAAGGAATACTTGTTATCTTAGACGGAATTGGGGACTTGCCGTGCAAACAACTCGGGGAAAAAACTCCTCTTGATGTAGTGAACATGCCAAATCTGGATTTCTTGTCTGCAAGAGGAGAACTGGGCTATATGTATCCTGTTAAACCGGGCTTTGTCCCTGAATCCGACGAGGCAATTGTTTCTATTTTTGGGAACAAATTAATCTCAAGCACAAGAGGGCAGTTAGAAGCAAGAGGAACAGACATTAAATTAACGCGGGGCGACTTGGCATTAAGGGTTAATTTTGCCACGGTTGATTCAAAAAATATTCTAGACAGGAGAGCAGGAAGAACCTTAACAACAGAAGAAGCACAAATTCTTTCTAAAGCATTGAACAAAATACAACTCCCATGCAAATTTGTGTTTGAGCCAACAATCCAACACAGAGCAGTTTTGGTTTTCAGGGGCGGTTTTTCAGATAATATTTCAGGGAATGATTTTGTTTATGTAAAAGCGAAAACAAGAAATATAGAAAAAGTTAGAAATTGTGTGCCTCAAGATGATGATGAAAATTCCCAATACACTTCAAACGTCGTGAATGAATTTATAGAAAAAGCCCATGAAATTCTTGACAAGCATCCTGTAAACAAAGAAAGAAAAAGAAAAGGACTGCTCCCTGCAAATTATCTTTTAGTTAGAGGAGCAGGAATTGAAGTTCCAAAATTAAAGTTATATAAAAAATGGATGTCTGTAAATTATATGCCTCTGGAAATCGGATTTTCTAGAAGATGTGGAATAAGTAATTTTGGTTTTAGTTACCCAGAACTGAAAACTTTAGATGCATATGAGAATCTTTGGAAAGGACTAAAAAAAGCTTGTAAATTTTCAATTAAATATTTGAAAAAAAATCATAAAAAATTCGATTATGCTTACATTCACATTAAAGAGACAGATTTATGCGGGCATGATAATAAACCATTTGAGAAAAAAGAGATGCTTGAATATATTGATAAAACTTTAATTAGGTTTTTGAGAAAATTTGCTCCACAAAATAAAATCCAAGTTGTTGTAACTGCCGACCACTCCACACCTTGCAAATTAAAAGACCATTCTGCAGACCCTGTCCCTGTTTTACTTTACAACGATTCAGTTCCAAAAGAAAAAAAATTCTGCGAAAAACAAGCAAGAACAGGAAGTTTAGGCAGAATTATGGGAAAGGACTTGCTGAAAAAAGTTGGATTTGTGAAATAATTTATAATCCTATCACAGCAATCATTAAAAATCATCAACACTTATTTTTTCTATGATAACTTACAATGACATTTATGAGTCAGCGAGAAAAGAAAGATATTCAGAACAACTGCAACCTTTACTGAAAAATTTTATTGGCGAGGTCTCTAATTATTTTAAAGAGAAAAAGGGAATTGCTTCTAAAACCGACGACGATTTTTCAGAAGTTATTATTAAAACAAAAAAACAACTTGAAAATGCAGTTACACTTTTTAAGGAACTCATGTTAAGAAGAAAGAAAAAAATTTTGAATTTGGTTTTAATTGCAACTGAAACTGGAATTTCAAAACAGGACTTTGAGAACATGCTAAAATTTGAAAAATCCCTTTTTGAGGACTTAATGAAATGCGTGGATGCCTCTGATAAAAAACTTAATGGAAGCTTAAATGGAGAAGAAAAAATTTCAGAAAAAAAAGAAAGAGTTATTTTTAAAATAGATGTTGAAGAATTTATTGGCATGGACGGAGAAAAAATGGGACCCTATAAAAAAGATCAAGTCGCAAATATTTCTAAAGAAATTGCTAAAATCCTGATTGATGGAGGGAAATGTGAGGTTATTGGACAGCGACAAACTTAAAGGATTAATAACGGCTTTCCAATGGCTGAGTAGAGGTTATTGGACAGTAATTAGTATAATAAAGAATATAAATTATTAAAAAGGATTTAATCTGTGTTTAATTATGGTTGATGTAGTCAGACAAAATAGTACTATTCATTGTGAGCTATATTTTTTCCCCATAGGAAAAGATAAATGGGAGCTTAATTATTCTTCTTTTTCATATCCTTCTGAACTTGATAAACCTCGTGAAGCTGTTGAAGCTGGTTTAACTATTCAACAAACATATCACGATAAACTTGGAAAATTTAAAGATTCAAAGAGATTTTTTTCAGAGGCGATTTACTTAAATGGTGGTGTGGTAACTCTTAGATGTGGGAGTATTCTTGGTTTTAGTCCTGTTCTTAAAGGATTTAATGAATTAGAATTAAAAGTAAAGAAAGAAGTTTTTGGTGAATTGTCTGATGAGGCGAGAAGTTTATTAGAGAAAGGTCTTGAAGTTTATGAGGCAGTTAAGAATTAATTCTATAAATGTTTTGCATACTCATTCATAACCAAAACATTTAAATACTTTAATGAATATGCATTCATAATTAAATATGGAGAATAAATAAAATGCCAGGACAAGACAGAACAGGACCAATGGGACAAGGACAAATGACTGGAAGAGGTCTGGGACCTTGTAGAAGAGGACTTGGATTTAGACGCGGATTTGGAAGAAGATTTATCCAACCGCAATTTGCTCAACCAGTTCAATACAGCGAAGCTGACGAGAAAAAAGTTCTTGAAGAAGATTTAAAAGAAATTGAATTTGAAAAAAAA
This sequence comes from archaeon, assembly GCA_030638105.1. GTDB lineage: Archaea > Nanobdellota > Nanobdellia > Pacearchaeales > GW2011-AR1 > DAOWFF01. The sequence goes on from DAOWFF010000029.1 coordinate 7,083, forward strand.
GAAATCCAGAATAGATTAAAAGAATTAAAGTAAGAATTTAAATATGGTTTTTGCTTTACAATATTAATTTAAATTCAAAATAACTCTATTGCCAATGAAAGAACAAATTTCAATTTTAGGAATAATCGCAAATGTATTATTAGCAGTAAGCAAAATAACTGCAGGAATTCTCACAAAATCCGCAGCGGTTTTAGCAGATGGAATAAATTCCGGAACAGATATTTTTGCATCAGTAATAAATCTTGTAGGAATTAAAGCATCTAAAAAACCAGCAGACAAAGAGCATCCTTATGGACATGAAAAAGCAGAAGTCATCTCTGGATTTGTAATAACTCTAATTATTTTCTCCTCGGGGCTATTCATCATTTACGACGCTGTAACTGGTTTTTTAGGCAAATCCGTTGTAACAATTTCATACATTACATTTATTATTATGGCGTCCTCTGCTTTAATCAATTTTATAATGTCAAAACTGAAAATCCATTACGGAAAAAAAGAAAATTCAGTAAGCTTATTGTCAGACGGAATTCATTCAAAAATTGATGTTCTAGTCTCGCTGGGAGTTTTTCTGGGATTGTTTTTAGTTAAATACTGGGTTCATTTTGATTCAATAATTGCATTGTTAATTGGTTTGTATATCACCAAAGAAGCATTTGCATTAGGCAAAGAAACTACAGACACTTTGCTCGGAGCATCTTCCCCCCAAACCGAAGACAAAATCAAAGTTCTAATAAAAAAAGAAAAAATAGCACTAACAGATTTAAAAACGCAAAAATTAGGAACAAAGGTCTTTGCAGAAATTACTATTAAACTTCCTTCAAAATTAAAAATAAATGAAGCAGATTTTTTAACTGAAAAACTTCAGAGTAAATTAACTTCGCAGATACCTGAACTGAATTATACTTCTATCCAAATAAAATCTCATGATATTCAAAGAGGATATTTCAAACCATCTTTTGGAAAAGGATTTGGATGGAAAAGAAAAGCCAGATTTAAAAATGAAATTTCTGACGCAGAAGGCAAAGGTCTTGACGGAAACTGCGTTTGCCCAAAATGCGGTTATCAACAAAAACATGAAAGAGGAATTCCCTGTTCAACAATTAAATGCCCAAAATGTAAAAGTGAGATGGTGAGAAAATAAAATGCCCCGCCCAAAAATTTGCAGAAGAATTTATTTTGAACCAAATGTAACTTATTTTAAACCCGCGGGAATTACACTCAGAGATTTGCAGGAGGTAGTTTTGACAAAAGAGGAATTAGAATCAGTCAGATTAGTGGATTATGAAAATGCCAGTCAAAACAAAGTTTCTAAAAAAATGAATGTCTCACAACCAACTTTATCAAGAATTTTAAGTTCTGCAAGAAAAAAAATTGCCGACGCTGTTGTTAACGGCAAGGCAATAAAAATACACGGCGGGATATATGAGATGGCAAACAAAAATAAATTCTTCAAAAAAGATTCTATCTGAAAAACAAAAATTTTTCAACCCTAATTTATTTTAGATAAATTTAAAAATATGCTTGTGTATTATTTTCTATGAATTTAATAAGCAGAACAATTACTGGCGGATTTATGATTGCCGTGGGCTTAACTTTAATCGCGATTTCTTTTTTTACAATGTTTGTTCCGCTGATTTATGGTTTGCCAATTTTTGTAATTGGAATTATTATTTTTTTGAACAACAAAGAAGATAAAATTGAAAAAATAAAAAATAAAAAGGAGGGAAATAAAAGATGATTATTACAACAGCGAATGAAATTCCAGGTAAAAAAGTTGTAGAAATTCTTGAAGTTGTTAAAGGAAACACTGTTCGGGCAAGAAATATTGGGAGAGATATCGGAGCAGGATTCAAAAGTATTATTGGCGGGGAAGTAAAAACATACACAGACATGACAACAAACGCAAGGGACGAGGCATTCAATAGAATGGTTAATCAGGCAACTGAACTTGGAGCAGATGCAATTATTGGAATGAGATTCATGACTTCAATGATTATGCAAGGTGCTTCAGAAATGCTTGCCTATGGAACTGCAGTTAAATTGAAATAAGTTTTTATGAATTAATAACAGAAAGTTTTATATAATTAATTTAATAATTAAATATATGAAAAAAGGTGAGTTGCAAGTAATAATTGGTATCGCAATAGTAATTTTGGTATTTGTTTTGGCAATTGTTTACAAAGAAAGTGATAATGAACAATTGGGGGTTAGTGTTATTTTTGGAACACTTCTTGCGGGTTGTTTATTTTTGTATGCTTTGATGACGACAGAAGTGAAGAGGGTTAGGGTTCTTTCTAAAATCTTTTTAATAATCCCTATTTTATCATTTTTTGGCATTATTTTGGCGGGTTCTTTAGATGCTAGAAAATTTTATTCTGAAACCTTAATTTATGTTTTAATTGGTTTTTTGGGAATATTTTTATTTGGGTGGATAGATAAAACAAAACACATATTTTGGAAGGTACTTGTAGGCATGGCTGGAATTTTTAATTATGCTATATTAGGAATTTTTATAGCAATGGGTGTTATCGCTCCTATTCAAAGTATTTAAGAAGGTTATTCTTTTATAATCCCCATGAAAAAGGGGTTTATCTTATTGATTGTAATGGGAATTTTATTTTTACAATTTGTTTTTGCAGACACAACTTTCTTTGAAGGGGATTTGGGCTACAGAGAAAATTTTGTGATGAAACCAATTACTGAAACAAGTGCAGAAACCAGTGGCGGAATTATTTGCGG
>DAOWFF010000047.1 GCA_030638105.1 archaeon
AAGGTTCAGGACTCTCGTTTGAATAAAAAGTTCGTTGAAATTGCTAAAGAAATTGCGATTGCTTCAAAACCAGTTGATGTTGAAATTGAGTTGAAAAACAGATTAAATTTTAAAAGAAAAAAAGACCAGGTTTTGAAGCCCCATGGGATGAGGGCGGAATTGAAAAAGGCAAGAATTACTGGGAATACAAAAATTCATAAAAAGGTTGACAGGGTTATTAACGACGAAATAAAAGCGTCAGAAGGAATTGAATATCTTTATAAAAATAATTTTGATGAATATAATTTGAGTAAAATACTTAGCGTTGGTGTTTTGGGATTAAAGAAAAATAAAAAATTTGTTCCGACAAAATGGAGCATTACTGCAACCGACGACACTTTAGGAAAACAGCTGATGAAATTGGTTAAAAATTTTAAATGGATTGAAAATTGCGAACTTTTTTTCGGGGAGTTTTTGGGAAACTGTTATTTGATAATGCTTTTTCCAAATGTTTTTAGTTACGAACTTTTTGAATTATATCTGCCAAAAAGTTCTTGGAATCCTTCCGACAAAATTAAGGCAAGCACTGATTTTGAAAATTATTCTGGAAGAAAAAATTATGCTTTTGCAACTGCAGGAGGATATTATGCAACACGGCTACCTATTTTAGAACATCTGAATAAAATAAAAAAACAAGCAGGGGTTTTGGTTATTAGAATTGAAACGCCGAGTTATTGGGCTGGTCTAGGGGTTTGGGTTGTCCGTGAGAGTGTGAGAAAAGCGTTGAATAAAAAAATGGATTTTGAAACAAGAGAAGAATTAATTGAAAGTGTGAAAAAAATTGGAAAAATAAAATATGATTTTGATTGTTCTGAAATTTTGAAAAAAAGCAAGTTGTTAAATCAAATTAAAACCCAGAAAAATTTAGGAAAATGGTTTTAATTTTTAAGTGAATGTTAGAGTATAATAGAGTTTAAATAAGAAGTTTGAAATTAATTTTTATGAGTGAAAAAGTTTATGTAGGATATTATTTTAATAAAGAAAGGCCATTACTCCAATTTAAAGCTCAGTTTAGTAAAGGAGACCTTTTAGATATTTTTAGAGATAATAATTTAGGATTAACTGCTTATTCTTTTGGAGGATTAATAGAAAAATCACCAAACTGCACGCAGAGGGAAGGTTCTTTTGTAATAGAGAGTTCTCAAAGAGCAAGAGACATAACAGAAAAATTAATCCCTGTTTTGGAGCAAAGAGGTTTTGAACTTGTTTACCCCTTGTATTTTTTTAAAGCGGGTAAAAAATAATATTTGTTTTAAATTTTGGGGAAGAAAAAGTTTAGATTATTTTATTAACTACAACTTGCGTCTTCTGTAGAAGAAATTTGTTGAATAGAGAGTTCTGGAACAGAGCAACCTGTTTCTTTTCCTAAAGCATCCAATGTTCTTTCTCCAGAATATGATTCTCCATTAAATTTGATTGTAGGATAGCCAGTAACTTCTTCGGAAGCACAAAGTTCTTTTTCTTCTGTGCATTCAATATAAGATTCTCCAGCAACTTCAAAGCCCCCAAGAGTTTCAACAACTAATTTTTTTGTCCATCCGCACCAATTTGCTCCGTAAATTTTAAGACCTTTTTTAGCCAGACAACTTGAGAATTCCTTTAATTTTTCTAAATCATCTTCAGAATATTCTCCGACTGGTTCTGGTGTTTCTTGCTGTTGAGTTTCTTGAATATCCCCTAAAGGAATAAATTGAACCATATTTTCTCCATCTTTAGTAACCATAAGTGGAACTTCTCTGCCTTCCATCAATAAAATAACTTCATAAAAATCTCCTGCATTTTTAACACTAACTAGTTCTGCTCCTGCCCCTTGGACGTTTGCAAAATTCAAAAGTGCTTCACCAGCGTCATCTTCAGAAATAACATTTCCAGTCATTCCCCCAGAATAAGTAACTAAAAATATAAAAGTTAAAATTCCCAAAACAAATGTTGAAAGCATCCATGGATTTGCCCGAACCTTGTCGGTAAAACTTTCTTTAGGTGAAGTCGTCTCTTTTGTTTCAGTAATTTTTTCTTCGGATTCTTGCTCTTTGTTTTCTTCCATATTAAAACTTGGAAAAAATCCTTTAAAAAGATTTTGGTAGGGATAAATTATTAAATAAGTATTATTTACTATAATTAAAATGGACATCCAAAAATTAGAAAAAATCTTTAAAGAGAATTTAGAAGAGTATAAAAAAGATTTTGGATTCGTTTGTTTTTTTGGGAGTTTAAATTTAGAAAAGGACATTGATGTATTTATATCTCCTTCAAAAAATGTAAAAAAAGGATATTTTCTAAAGCAATTGATTTTATTCTTAGAAAAAATTAGAAATGAACTTATAGAGCAGAAAAATAATTTACTAATTGTTTGGCATTCTACTTGTGAAGAAGAAGTGTCGTGGTTAAATACAAAAAAGAATACCTTAAAAATCCATATTTCTTCATTTCCAGACATTCATCCTGTAACAATTCCAAATTATTTGCCGGTTTTACAGAGAGCAAAAAAAATATTAGGAAATTGCAAATCTGTTGAAGAAATAAAGAAAACAAAATTAGATTACTTTTTCAATTATTTGTTTATTTCTAATTGCTTATTATCAAACTATCCAAAAGAATTAGAAAAAGAAAAAATATTTTCTAAGATAAATTATATTTATAAGCAAATTACAGGAAAGAAAAAAGAATTATCGGGTTCCCCGAAAAAACAATTTTTTGAATGTTGTGATTTATTAGATAAAAAAGCTTATTGAATCAGTAAAATTAAATTTATTTATAAAATCAATCCCTTACAATTCTATAATCTTATATCCCCCAGAACCAAGATTATAAATTTTTGTTTTTCCAACTTTTTTTATTCCCTGACCCTCGTGAATATGTCCACAAAAAACATATTTCGGGGATTTAGATTTTATGTATTTTAAAATAATTTTACTTCCTGCATGTTTGCCTTGCCAATGTTTCGGAGCAGATTTAAAATCTACTTTGTCTAAAATTCCATAAGGGGGTTGATGACAAACTAAAATATCAAGACAATCAAACCATTGTAAGACCTTTTTCGCTTTATTAGTTTTGTTTTTTGCTTTGGCTAATTTCTTTTTGTAATCAGATGGCTTGAATTCTTGTACCCAATTTGTGTCAACAAAATATTCTAATCCTCCAATTCTTATTCCCTTAAAATTTGCAACACGATTATTTATTACACGAACATTATTCATTGAATTTGAATTATTTATTAGATAAGCCAAAGTAGCACCAACTTCTCGGGATTCTTTTCCTATTTTGTAATTAAAAAATTCCATATTCCCGAAAATTGTAAAAACAGGTGCAAATTTTTTAAGATATTTTATTATTTTTATTGTAGAATTATACGCTTCCATAAATGCTTTTTTCTTTTGAGCTGGAGAATATTCAATTTCTGAAAGTCCCTTTTGTTTTCGTTCAATATTTTCAAAAGCCCTTTTACTCATTAAATCAGCACTTCCTAAATCCCCAGTTAACAAAATCAAATCTATATTAGATAAACGGATTTGTTTTATTTTTTCTAAATCTCCGTGGGGGTCGCCGATTGCACAAATTTTCATATCAAACAAAAAAGAACTTTATATTTAAAGTTATTCTCTCGGAGCTAAACACAAAACAAAAACATTTAATAATTCTGTTTATTATTTTTATTCATGCCGTATGACATTATAACTGGGAGGGACGCAGGGGACAAAAAAGTTTTCGGAGATAAAGGACTTGTTTTTGTTGGAAAGGGTTTTGTAAAAATGGGACAGTATAATTCACTTAGCAATAAAATTTTTATGGATGTTGCAAGAAGTCATGTTGTTCTGGTGGCAGGAAAACGTGGTTCGGGAAAGTCCTACACCCTCGGGGTTATTGCAGAAGAACTTTCAAATCTTCCTGAAGAAACAAGTCAGAATATTGCCTCGCTGATTTTTGATACTATGGGAATTTACTGGACAATGAAATTCTCAAATGAAAAAGACAAGGGGCTACTGCAGGAATGGGGGCTGAAGCCGAAAAAAATTCCAGTTAAGGTTTTTGTGCCGTTCGGACATTACAATAGTTATCTTGAAAAAGGAATCCTTATTGACGAGAAATTTGCTTTGGATGTTACAGAATTGTCTGCAGAGGACTGGATTTTAACTTTTGGATTGAGTATGATAGACCCGATTTCAGTTTTAATTGAAAGAACTTTGGCGAAAATTTCTGGAAAACAAAAAAAGTTTGGTATTCAGGACATAATTTTAAATTTAGAAAAAGACGAGAAAACATCGCGGGAAACATAAAATGCTGGGATCGGATTGTTTGAAGCAGCGAAGACATGGGGGGTTTTTACAGAAAAAGGCGAGAAAGCAACGCAGGTGAAGGATTTAATTTCAGCAGGGACAACTTCTGTTTTGGATTTGAGTGTTTATAATTCAATCGGGGCGTTTAATGTTCGGGCATTA